>DATMPC010000001.1 GCA_035567895.1 Terriglobales bacterium
ATGCAGACCAAATCAATGCCGACCTACTCGCCTTCTTTCAGGTCGCTGGTCGAGCTGCAGCGTAGAGACAAGTTCCCCCGGCCGTTCGTCGTCGGCGACGGCCGGGAAGACTCGTTGTCGTCCCGAATTGAGTCCGAACCATACTTTCCGGCATCGAATTGTTTCCATGGCTACCCCACCTCTCTTACCGCCTGAACGCCGGGAGCAGCTCTTCCCCGCACTCACGCCTTCGCAGATCGCGCGCATAGCCGCAGCGGGAAAAAGACATCCAGTGAGCGCCGGCGAATTATTGATCAAGCAAGGTGAAGTGGCGGCAGGTCTTTTTGTAGTCGTGTCAGGAGAGATTGAGATCATCCAGCCAAGCCCGCACGGAGATGTGCTGATCACAACGCACACGGCGGGAAGCTTCACGGGAGAGCTCAACATGCTCTCGGGACGCCGTGCCCTCGTCTGCGGACGGATGAGCAAAGCCGGGGAGGTAATAGAACTCGATCGTCACGCATTGCAGCAACTGGTCCAAACCGATGTCGAACTCAGCGAGATCATCATGCGTGCGTTCATTCTGCGCCGTCTCGAATTGATTGCTCACGGCATCGGCGATGTGGTCTTAGTAGGCTCCTCGCACTCGCCGGGGACGCTGCGTATTAAGGAGTTTCTCACCCGCAACGGTCATCCTTATTCTTATATCGACCTCGACCGTGACGAGGGTGTGCAGGAGCTGCTGGACAAGTTTCAAGTCAAGATCGACGAGATTCCCGTATTAATCTGCCAAGGCAAGCTCGTCCTCCGTAATCCGAACAACCAGCAAGTCGCCGATTGCCTTGGGCTCAATTCGGACATCGACGAAAGTCATCTCCGCGACGTTGTAGTCATCGGAGCTGGGCCCTCAGGGCTGGCAGCCGCTGTTTATGCGGCCTCTGAAGGTCTCGACGTGCTTGTGATTGAAACCAATGCACCCGGAGGACAAGCAGGTTCGAGTTCCAAGATCGAAAATTATCTCGGGTTCCCTACGGGAATCTCGGGGCAAGATCTCGCCGGGCGCGCTTACACCCAAGCCCAGAAGTTTGGCGCCGAGATGATCATTGCGCGCAGCGCCGTGAAGCTGGCTTGTACTAAGCGTCCATATGCGATTGAGATCGAGGGAGGCGCACAGATCCCGGCCCGCGCAATCGTGATTGCGACCGGCGCTCAATACCGCAGGCTTCCGCTTGAGAATCTCTCACAGTTCGAAGGTATCGGCGTGTACTACGGGGCTACCTACATCGAGGCGCAGCTTTGCGAGCACGAGGAGGCAATCGTAGTAGGCGGGGGGAATTCAGCTGGTCAGGCAGCGGTCTTCCTTGCAAACACTGCGAAACATGTGCACGTTCTAATTCGCTCAGAAGGGCTGGCCGACACCATGTCTCGTTATCTGATTCGGCGAATCGAGGAGAGCCCAAAAATCACCCTGCATCCATTTACCGAGATTGACGGTCTTGAAGGCAACGGAAAGCTTGAATGCGTTCGCTGGCGAAATAATCGGACCAAAGCGGTGGAGATCCATCGCATTCATCATGTTTTTCTCATGACCGGAGCCAGTCCCAATACGGAATGGCTCGAAGGATGCATAGCTCTGGACGACAAAGGCTTCATCAAAACCGGGCCGGAGCTTCTTCCCGAAGATTTGCGCTCGGCGCAATGGCCGCTCTCGCGGTCTCCTTACCTGCTCGAGACAACTCTTCCAGGCGTCTTTGCGGTGGGTGATGCCCGGGCAAACAACGTAAAGCGTGTCGCTTCAGCCGTAGGAGAAGGCTCGATCTCCATACACCTTGTCCATCGTGTCCTTGCGGAGTGAGTCATGCAGGTAATTGTTCCTTTTGAAACTGTCATCCCTCGCGCCGCACGACAGCTCTTTCGTATCGAGAGAATGATTTTGCGGCGCGGGGGAGCTGCGGTTGCGTCTGTGATGACAAAAGCAGATCCCCCAAGCCGCATAAGCTTCACCTCTCAAATGACAGCTACGCCGCGGCTTGAGGGATGACAGTATCTATGGTTTCGGCCGCAATCGTGAATCATTCAGGCCCAACCGCAGAGTACACGGTCACTGGGAAAGGCCCTCGCTCTTCCGGTGTGAGAACACCCAAAACTTATAACCGATAAAGTTGAATCCGAGCGAGAAAGCTGTTCCCACCAACGCCGCGAACGACGGCCACGCCTTCGTGTGGATTCCCCATCTGGGATGCATGTAGGTAGCAACGTACGACGACGTCCCCACATTCACCACCGCGCCCAGCAAGCTTATAAACAGAAACTGAGCCCCTTCCACGACATAGTGCTTGTCAGTGGAGCGCCGGAAGGTCCAGGAGCGGTTCATCACGTAGCTGTTCAAGACCGCGGATGCGAATGCGAACGTCTTGAAAACCGCGAACATTGCTCCTGCCTGTCCAGTGTGGGTAAGGAAAATGAGAACATTCAGGACCGAGAGATCGACGACAGTATTGATGACGCCAACCACTCCAAAACGAAAAATCTGCACAACATGAGATGTCCGCCGTGGCCGAAGATGTGGAGGAGGATGGGGTACGGCGATCGCGCTGTTGGGGGGTAGATTCACCGAGATTTCACCCATTGGTCGAATTGCATAAAATGACTGTCCATTCTAGCCAATAGAATCATTCTCCCTTTGGCCGCGGGGTTACTCCCGTTTGGTCCGGTTGAAATTCTGGCACAGGCTGTGTGATCACGTCGTTGCCCCGGACAGCATAAGGCGCGTGCGGCATCTGCGTTACATTTCCGCTCGCGGCGTCGGCAATGCTGATGCCGAGTGTCTCAAGCAAGCGGCCTGTCACCACGTCGAGGTTCAGCTTCGACTGCTCGTAGTCAGACATCGCGTTCACCAGATTCGAATCGGCAGTCGAGACATTACTTAGCTGCGTGAGCACGTTGTATGTCGTACTCAGCCCCTGCACAAGCTTCTTCTGCTCAGCATCGAGGCTCTGTTGAGCGTAATCTCGCGCCTTGAGTGCGGCATCGACCGCTGCGCGATTCTGCTGCACCGAGAACTGCGCATTCCGCACTCCAATAGCTATTGAGTTTTGTAGTTGCTGGAGACGAACCTCCGCTTGGCGATATTCCAGCTCCGAACGAATCTGATCTGCCTGTGCCGCGCGATTGCGAATAGGGATATCCACGGCAAAGCCGACAAAGTACGTTGGATGGTTAACAGTCGTCGAGAGTGCATCGGAATAACCACCGTTCGCCGTACCGACCGGCGACGTGGTTGTAGTGAAGTTGGGATTCAGCGCCCCGGCCAATCCATTGCCTCCGTAATTCGCGACGAGGTCAACGGTCGGCAACAGTGCATTGCGGGCCGATCGCTTGCTGATATTGCGGTTGGTCAGGTCGATACGGGCCTGCGTCAATTCGGGTCGCCGGGTAAGCGCATCGTTAATCAGATCCTGAATCGGCAGCACGGGCTCTGAAGCCGGCAGCTGAATCCTGTCAGTTGGAATCACTCCGGCGTTGGCGATCACGGGATCGTTCTCATTGCGAGTGATCGCATTCTTCATGAGCAACTGTTGAAGCTGCAGGTTGGTTTGCGACGTGATCAGCGCCTGCTGGTTCGATGCAACTTGCGCCTGCGCGTTTACGATCTCGATTTGCGCAATGGTGCCGGCCTGCACTTGCTTTCGGTTGTTAGCCTCCAGCTGCTCGGCTGACGCAACCGCGCGCTCCTTTGCCTTCTCGTCTTCATACGCTGTCACAAGATTCCAGTAGAGAGTTTCTATTTGAGTGACCGTGAAAATTACTTGCTGACGAAAGGCTTCGTCGGCGATCTCGCGATTGTTATTTGCAATGGTGATAAAGCGACGGTTGGAAGCGAATCCAAATCCCTGCAGAACGTGCTGCCGCAGTTGGAACAAAAAGTTCGAATTTAGTTGTGGCACCAGGAACGTCCGCGTGCTGTTAGTAGTAACGCGCGAATTGTTGAATGTGACATTGAAAAGCGTACCGCTGGAAAATCCCTGCTGATATCCAAAGTTTGCCGTTCCAGTATTTTGAAGAAGTGCGGGGACACCGCTGATAACTGTGTTCGACTGCGGAGTGTCGCTGTGCTGGATTCCCAAACTGGAAGTCAGAAGAGGATCGAAGGAATCGATGGGAGGACCAACACCCAATGTCGACGAAACTAACCCAGCAGTTCCAGTGCCTGCTCCACCTGCCGCGGCCACCGTGCCGCCAGCGCCCCCTCCAGTGGCTCCGCCTCCGATTCCACCAATGCCGGCGCCCGGAGTTCCCTGCACGATTCCCGTGTTCACGCCTCGGACGTTGGCCCCGGACTTTGTGCGAAGGATGTCGGTATCAGCAACTGGAAGGTTATACCGTGCGATCACTAAATCCAGATTGTTCTCCAATGCCAGTGCAATCGCATCGTCGAGCGACAACACCATGTTCCCATTTTGGAGCACGCTGTTCAGGCGAGCCGAGTTTGTCAGGTTAGGTTGTGGCACCGTATGTGCCTTGTAGGGCGCAAGCACATTGGGAAATATCGGCGCTCCATTCGTGATCTCTTCCCTTCCCGGCTGCTCTGCCTGCGCACCAGGACAGAGAGTTATTGCAACCATTAAAACCATGAAAAAGACACGACAAAGCGAATGAACGCATTGGAACATCTGTTGTCCTCCGAAACGTTTTACGCGCGAACTGCGCATGAGAAACCCTGTGGCATTCTGCATTGTCAGGCACGACACGAGCAAACCAGGGCTGAATAAAACGATACAAAACAGGTGGGCAGGGTTATGTAAAGCTTTGTAGCGACAGGACGGGTGGTCTGAGAGGTGTACTGGTAGAGACGCAGCATGCTGCGTCTCCGCTATAAAGCTTCGGCAACCCGCGCTCTCTGGCGTCCTAAGCGGCCGGGAGGAGACGCAACACGCTGCGTCTCTACCACGCTCCAGTGAAGCAACCGCGGCCGGCGTAAGCCAGTCTAAGTCGAGCTGAAACTACTGCGGAGGAATTCCGGGACCAGAAGGCGGTTTGGGTGGCGGCGTAGAATTGTGCTGCGAGTTCGCGATCGCGACTCCTGCAGCGGCGCCTGCTGCCACGGAGCCAACGGCAATTAGCACGGTTCGCAATATGCTGGTAGTGGTCTGAACCCCGACGTTCGATCCTGCAGCTAATCCGGCGCGGCTGATCGCTGTTTGCTGAATGGCTTGCTGAATCGCCTGCTGCGTTATGGGACCGACCGTTCCCACTCCCGCAGCCGTCACTTCAACCTGCTGCCCCGGATTTACATTTACAGACTGCGATTGGTTCGGCGCTCCACCTGCTCCATTCAGCGGAGTGATTTGCACGACACCGCTAAACACGATGAGAGTCGTGCGGTCAGCCGTCGCGATCAGTAGAAAGTCAGTGCCGATGACTCCGGCAACTGACGTTGGCGTGCGCACCTCGAATTTGGAGTTCGGTTGCGTCAGCTTGACTACCTGACTCCGGAGACGGCCAAATAGCAGCTCAAGCGTGGTCTGCTGCGCAGCCGCGTCGTGCTGGACCACGCGCATTTGACTGTTCGATCCCAAACTGAGAATCGAGCCATCGCGGAGGCTCACCCGGAGACGCCCGGTATTGTTGGTCTGGAGCTGATCGTTCCACTGTAATTGATCGCGAACTGCAAGCGCGGCCCCATTGCGTGTAGCGGCCTGATCCAGAGCAGTTACTGCGCCAGCGAGTTGCCCTGAGCCGGCGCCTTGATAACAGAAGCCCGCCAAGGGCGAAAGCAGAAAACACAACACCACTGCTGTACAGCGATAGAGATTACTTCTCAGCTGCATGCAATTGATCATCAATCTAGCCTCTTTGCACTGCGCTACTGAACGGTCAAATTAACGGTTGTGGAAGTCTGCATCCCGCCAGAGTTGCCGACCACGATGATTGTGTACGTTCCCTGCGGCGTCGGCGCCGGAGTCGTTGATTTGCTCATACCGCCGCCTCCGCAGCTGGCCCAGATTCCCGTGCAGGCAACGATCAAGCCAAGCCACATCACCGAGCCACGGCGACGACGCGGAGAGCGCAATCCAACCAGCACGATCGCCGGCACCATTCCCATCCAACTCGCCAACATCCAAGGTGAACTCGGATGCAGCAGCTCGGCGGTGGTCGTTCGCGTTATCGTCAGCGTTGATGTCGTTGTCGTCCCCACCGCACCCAGGGTAATGGTTGATGGATTGAACGAGCATGCGAGTCCAACAGGCAAGCCCGCGCACGAAAGCGTCAAAGTATGCCCGGCGCTCGCGGCGTTTGGAGTGAACGAGACGGTAAACGTCGCCGATTGCCCTGTTGCCAGCGAGGCGCTCGATGGCGACGTAGTGATGTTGCCTGCATTGCCCAGTCCGGCGACGTTCAAACCGGAACCTGAAATAGCTACGCCGAACACGGTTCCGCTCGGCGTTCCCGAATTGAACTTTGCGAGCTGCTTCCCCGAATTGATATCGAACCGATAGATGTTCGAGCTGCAATAATCGCCCGCCCAGAATGACGTTCCATCCTGGTCAAGCGTAATCGAGTACAAGCACTGATCGCCAGGCGCTGTGTACGTCATCACCTGCTGGCCAGAGGCATTGAGGCGAACGATGTCCACCAAGTCGGCAACAATGACGCCTCCGTCAGGAAGAATACGCAACATGAGCGCCTTCTTCAGGCCCGTGGCAAAGGGCGGCAGTTGCTGATTGCGGCAAACGTCGTAGCGCAGAATCGATAGGCCCTCTGATGTGTACAGGAGCGTGCAGTTGTCAGCCGAGAGATCAATGTCGTCGCTTCCCTGCTCCTCAGTGGCCACCGTGAATGTGGTCACAAGCTTGCCGCTCGGATCAAACTTGAGAATCTGATGCGAGCAACCTTGTTGTCCGACGTAAGCGTTGCCCGCGCCGTCGAACACAATCGTCTCTGGCTGGCAATTGAATCCGGTGCCGAACGTTCCCAATAGCGTACCTGTCTTCGGATCGAACTTGCTGACGTTGCCCGCGGTGAAGTCCGTGGCATACAGATTCCCTGCTTTATCGAACCCCATTCCGGAAACCGTTCCATTAAGACCCGTGGTCAGCGTCTGGAGCAACGTTCCGTCCGGAGCAAACCGCTTGACCGTTCCCGGACTTATTCCCACGAACACCCCCTGGGGGAAGTTGTTCACGGTTACAGTCACACTCTGTGACGCGGAACCGGAGAGTCCCAGCGCATCCGTTGCGGTGACCTTCACGATAAAGGTGCCGGCCGCGTTGTACGTATGCGTGCCGCTCGCAGCGTTTGCAGTCGTGCCGTCCCCGAAGTCGAGAACCGTTGTGGCGATGTTGTTCTCGGCGTCGACGCAATTACCGGTCGCGCTGATTGGCAGTGGGACGATGCCGGTGGTTGGAGTAACCGTCAGAGTGCAGGTGGGCGCGGTGTTGGTACCCACCGTGACGGTTTGCGTTGCTGTGGCCTTTTGACCAACCGCATCGGTTCCGGTAAGCGTGACCGTGAACGTTCCCGCTTTGGTGTAGGTGTGCGTACCGCTCGGAGCGGCCTGTGTTGTACCGTCTCCGAAGTCAAGCAGGGTGCTCGACAGAGCTTTCTCAGGATCACTGCAACTGCCGGTTGCTGTGACGGGCAATGGCGCAAGGCCGCTCGTTGGAGCGACCGAAAGCGTGCAAGAAGGTGGCTGATTCACTGCGACTGTGACCGTTTGAGTTGCCGAACCTGTGAGGCCGTTGCCGTCGGTCGCCGTTACTTTGACGGTGAACGTGCCCGCAGAACTGTATCTGTGAGTTCCGCTAGTTCCACTTTGGGAAGCTGAGCCGTCTCCAAAATCAAGCGTAGTACTTGCGATGGGACTTGTGCCCGCTGTGCAGTTACCGGTTGCAGTTACGTCGAGTGGAGCAGGACCGCTGTTCGGAACGACTGTAAGAGTGCAAGCTGGCGCGACCGCCGGGGTTACCGTCACCGTTTGTGTCGCTGTACTGGAGAGACCACTTGTGTCAGTTGCAGTGAGCTTTACTGTGAATGTGCCGGCCGTGGTGTATCTGTGAGTTCCGCTAGCTCCGCTCTGTGCGGCTGAGCCATCGCCGAAATCAAGAGTTGTACTTGCCAGGGGACGCGAGCCCGGCGTGCAGTTGCCAGTCGCAGTTACGTTGAGCGGAGAAGCTCCGCTATTGGGCACAACACTCAGCGTGCAAGCGGGCGCTACCGCTGCACCCACAGTTACCGTCTGAGTCGCCGAGCCGGAGAGGCCATTGGCGTCCTTGGCAGTTACAGTAACAGTGAAGGTTCCGGGCGAGTTGTAGGTATGCGATCCGCTGGTTCCACTTTGGGCCGTAGAGCCATCGCCGAAGTCAATCGTAGAACTCGTGATCGGACTGCTGCCTGGAGTGCAGTTTCCAGTGGCCGTCACCGTCAAAGGCGCAGGGCCGCTGTTCGGAGCAACAACCAGCGTGCAAGCCGGTGGTTGAGCCGCACTAACGACAACCATCTGCGTTGCCGAGCCGGAGAGGCCATTCTGGTCGGTCGCCGTAACTCTCACCGTAAACGTTCCGGTGGAACCGTACCTGTGCGTTCCGCTAGTTCCAGTTTGGGAGGCAGAGCCATCTCCGAAATCAAGCGTTGTGCTTGCGATTGGGCTTGTGCCGGCAGTGCATGTGCCAGTTGCAGTTACGTCGAGTGGAGCAGGACCGCTGTTCGGAACGACTGTAAGAGTGCAACCTGGCGCAACCGCCGGGGTTACCGTCACGGTTTGTGTCGTTGTGCTGGAGAGACCACTTGTATCTGTGGCGGTGAGTTTTACCGTGAATGTGCCGGCAGTTGTGTACTTGTGAGTTCCGCTGGTCCCGCTTTGGGTGGCTGAACCATCGCCGAAATCAAGAGTTGTACTTGCTATGGGGCGCGAGCCCGGCGTGCAGTTGCCAGTCGCAGTTACGTTGAGCGGAGCAGCGCCAGTGCTGGGTACAACACTCAGCGTGCAAGCTGGCGGTTGCGCTGGGCCGACCGTTACAGTCTGGGTCTTTGAGCCGGACAAGCCGTTGGTGTCAGTCGCGGTGACTGTAACAGTAAAAGTGCCGGGTGAATTGTAAGTGTGAGTACCGCTGGTTCCGCTTTGGGCCGCGGTGCCATCCCCGAAGTCAGTTGTAGAACTCGCGATCGGGCTGGTTCCAGCGGTGCAATTGCCCGTGACCGTCACACTAAGAGGTGCCGGGCCGCTGTTCGGGACCACTGAGAGCGCGCACGTTGGTGGCAGGTTGGGCGTGACTGTGACAACCTGCGTGCCAGTCCCGGTAAGTTGGAGGTTGTCGATTGCCGTGACCGTGACGGTGAACGTCCCGGCAGCGGAGTAAGTGTGCTGAGCGGTGCTACCGTTAACCGCGGGGGTTCCGTCGCCAAAGTCCAGGGTTGTGCTACTGATCGTTCCGGCCGCGTCCGAGCAGGTAGCAGTCGCGGTCGTCTGCAAACCGGCAGGCACGGGATTCGGCATGACAGAAACGCTGCAGGCCGGACCAGTTGAGGTCGTCGCACTCGCCGTATTTTTGGCCAGGTTCGGATCCGACTCGATGCCGGAAACATTTGCCGTCGCAGTAATCGTCCCCGGGCTGCTCGGCAGCGTGATGAAGGTGGCCGACACAGGTTGACCATTGGCAGCGAGACTGCCGATTGGACAGCTGATATTTGTACCCTGTGTGGTGGTCGTGGAGGTGCAAGTGTTTGGAGACAAGCTCACGACAGTGCTGTTCGGAATAGAGGCAGTGAGCGTGACGCCCGTAGCATTGAGTGGACCAGCGTTGCTAACGCTGAGTGAATAGGTGATGTTCGCGCCGACATTGACAGCAGCAGGAGCGCTCAAAGTCACTCCCAAATCGGCTCCGCCGGAAAGCGCCTGGCCGAAGACGGCGATGCCTCCTATTTGAGTAAACAGTCCGGAAGTTCCCGAAAAGCCAAGTCCGGTGCCGTAGCCGGTACCGTTCATAACGGCCCCTGTCTGGATATTGATCCGGTAGAGCACTCCCGTGAATTCATCGTTAGTCCAGAAGCTTTGGCCGTCGGGATCGAGATTGAGGTTTTGAAAGAACGCTTCTATGGACGGGATCGTGTAGGTCTGCAGGATGTTCCCGCTTTGGTCAATTCTCACGATACGATCTGTATCCGCAACAAGAAGCGTGTCGTCCGGAAGTTCACGCAGCGCGAATGCGCCGTGCAGATTCGTGATCATGTCCGGATGCTGCGCGAGCTCAGCAAGGTCGTAAACCTGCACTGTCTGCGTTCCTGTGGTGTAGGCAATAATGTCGCCCGAGTCGAGCAGCTCAATCCAATAGGCTGAAGTGAAAGGGTTGAGGGAAGCGGGAAAGAAAGTAGTGCTCGGTGGCGTAGTAGCACTTGCCGATTGCGGGAGTTGGACGACCGTTGGTAATACGCTCGTATCCCCTCCATGTCCGGTTTGCCCCACCAGCAGGTTTCCTGAAGGTTGGACTAAGGGTGACCACGGACCCGTGTAGCCGGTTCCAAAAAGGGTCGGCGGCACCGTGCCGTTGACCGCAAATTGCGCCACCTGGTTCGCCTGCGAGTTCGCCATGTAGAGGTTGCCGGCAGCGTCGAACGTAAGTCCCTCGCCCTGGCCTGTCGTTGGGTTCGAACTGAGCACTTGCACTACCTTGCCCGTCGCTGAATCCAGCACAAATACCATGCCGAAGTCCGTGCTTAAGAAAACCTGTCCCTTAGCGAATGTCTGAGGGGGACCCGTGAACACACTTCCGAGAGCAACCGTTTCCGGGAATGGAGAGATCGAGCATGGATTTGTGTAAGGACTGCAGAACCCGCCCAACCACCCAACAAAGCTCGAACCGTTGCCTGCAGTGGGAGTGGCCGTCAACATCACAGGAGTTGTTCCCGTACCTGGAAACTGTGCGGAGCAGGTTCCAGAAGCGGTACCGTTTGTAACAGCGCAGTTGATTGCGTTGGTGCTGTCGGTAATCGTACCGCTTCCGCTGCCAAACCCGACGATGTTGATCGTCATCTGCGGCGCAGGAGTAATGGGTGTGAACGTAGCAGTAACGTTCTGGGCCTGGTTCATGAGGACCTGACAAGACGCAGTCCCGGAGCAGGCACCGCTCCAGCCGGCGAAGTTGAAGCCAGAGCTGGGGGAGGCCGTCAATGTCACTGTCGATCCTGCGGCAAAGTTTGCTGTGCACGTCCCCGCAAATTGGGTAAAGCAAGAGATTCCGAATGGACTGCTCGCGACGAATCCCCCAGCGGCGCTCGAACCTGCGGGCGGAATTAGGGTAACCATGAGCGGAAATGTTGTCTGCGCGGCCGTTCCGGAGAGAGTGTACGTAAGGCTGGGATTGGCAGCGTCGTTGGTAGAGAACGTCAACGTTGCTGTAATCGGGCCGTTCGCGTTGGGGCCGGGAGCGAAGGTAAAGTTAAGGATACAGAAACTCAGTTGACCTGTCGGGGGTACGACAACGGGAGGATCTGCTCCAAAACACCCGGAGGACGGCTTGACGTTGAAGTCGGTCGGGTCGGAAACGCTCAGATTGCTGATAACGAGATCGTCCAGGCCGAGGTTTCCCAGGTCGATAGGTTGCCTATTTGTCTGACCAACCAATGTAACCGGAAATGTGAGCGTACTTCCCGATCCGGGAAAGATCGAACTGATAGGCGCCAGATTTACTTTGCGGATGCGGTTGCTTCCTGAGTCGGCAATGAAGACATCATGGGTACCCTGCTGAGTGTTAAACAGAGCAAGGCCGGTATTCTCGATCATCGCCACGGTGGAAGGGCCTCCGTCGCCGGAGAATCCTCCGGCGAGGTTGTTGACGTCGCCAGCGATGGTGCTCACGTCTCCGCTGAATGCGTCCACGCGACGAACTACGTTATCGAAACCGCCGCCAATGTACAGGTTCTCCAGGTTGTCGACAGCAATGTACTGGGCGCCTTCCATTGAGGCTGAACGTGCGGATCCACCGTCTCCTCCGAAAGTCGGGATTCCGTTGAATGCGGCGTTTGATATGTTCTCGATCAAGGCAATTCCGCTCACAATACTCACTCGGCGGATCGCATTGTCGCCGCTATCCGCAATGAATACGTCGGTGTTGCCTGGTTGTGGAACGCCTTGTATCAGGCCAGGAGAGACAGCCAATCCGGCGGGAGCATTGAGTAGCGCTGAAGTCGGCACGCCGTTATCACCGCAGTTAGTGGGATATGTTGTGCAGGCCTTACCTGGAGTACCAGCGAAGGTTGTGATTGTCCCGGTTGTGCCGACTACACGAACCGTATTGAGTGCTTGATCGGAGATGTAGATGTTGCCGCCCGCGTCCACGCCCACACCGACGGGCACATCCAGGCTTGCGCTTGTTGCGGCTCCGCCATCTCCGCAGGTTGGAAACGAGGCTGATCCTGGGGTGCAGGGAGTTCCATTTCCGGCCACGGTCGCGATCTGTCCAGGCTGGATTTGAATGCCCGCTATTGTGATGGCGCCCGCCTGGTTGTTGATCGCGCGAACAACAGCTGCTTTGGAGTCGACGATGTAATAGTTCCCCGTACCGTCAATCGCAACTCCTTGCGGACTAACAAATCGGGCTGAGGTCGCAGGCCCACTGTCGCCGTTGCAGCCCGGTTGAGCGCAGTTGAGCGTGGCGCCACCGAATCCTGAGCCCACGACCGTGCTGATATTGCCTTTCGTATCGATCTGCCTTAATCGCTCTCCAGCAGTTTCGAGCGCGAAGACGTTCTCGTTGGCATCCACCAGCAGACTTTGCGCCAAACCTAGCACCGCACTGGTGGCCGCTCCGCCGTCTCCTCCTGAGCCTCCGCCAGCGAGATTTGCGATCGTCGCGTTCGCCGCGCTGACGACGCGAACGCGCATGTTGAAGGTGTCGGCAATGACGATGTTATTGTTCGCATCGATGAAGACGCCTTCAGGAAAATTTAGCGATGCTCTTGTTGCAGGTCCGCTGTCACCGCAGCCAGGCTCGTTGCTGCAGATGGTCCCGAGTCCGGCTACTGTGGTGATGATGTGGCTTGCGGACGTATCAACTTTGCGAATGCTTGGGTTGCCAGAGTCGGTGATGTAGAGATTGCCATTGGCGTCGGTAGCCAGGCCGGTGGGACGATCGATCTGCGCCGAGGTTGCTGAACCACCATCTCCGTTCTGACCCGGAACGCCCGGCGTGTTCAATGTGCCGGCATAGCTGCTGATGTTTTGGGATGCGTCAACTTTGCAGACGACATCGAGCTCAGTATCGGATACGAAGAGATTCCCAGCCCCGTCTATGGCAACCCCCGTCGGCTTCTCCAGAAGTGCATTCTTTACGGCGTTACCGCTGTTGCAACCGAACGCTACATCGGCGCCAGGATTCGTTCCGGCATAGGTGGTGATCACCTGCGTAGCCGCATCGACGCGCCGTACTACCGCGTTCCCGGTATCGGCGATAAATAAGTTCCCGTTGCCATCGACCGCGATTCCCGTGGGAGTATTCAGCCGAGCATTCGTCGCCGGGCCGCCATCGCCGCCGTAAGCACCAAAATATGGATCCTCGCTGCCGGCGACTGTCGTGATGTTCTTTGATGAAGCGTCTACACGGCGAATTCTCTCGTTGTTCTGATCGGAGATAAAAAGATTGTTGCCTTTATCGATCGCAAGACCAGTCGGGAAATTGAGTTGAGCCTTGGTCGCCGTGCCGCCATCGCCGGAGAAGCCGGCTATCCCAGTTCCCGCGTAAGCGGTCAATGCGCCGCCGGTGTCTACGACGAACACGGTATTCAGGGCCGGAACAGCGATGTAGGTATTCCCGGCGCTGTCTCTCACCGCAGAAGTAGGTTGCGGCAGGTAGGCGTTGGTCGCCAGGTTAGACTGCGCGCCACCGCCGGCGATGGTGTTGATTGTATTCACCTGTCCAGTGGCCCAGAGCGAGGCCAGCGAGATGACAATAAGAAGGCTGAGCGTACGTCGCATTCGTATTTCCCCGGAATTTCAGTTTCGGCATCGCAATCCCTCGGCCAATGGAATCCCTCGCCGACAACACACCAAGCCTCCGCAACTCACAGCGCTACGCCCGAGTTCGCGCACACTCGTCGAAAGCCTGCTTGTAACCTGGCAAGGACATCGGTGGGCGTGAACCCTGTGCTTTAGGGAATGATCCAGAGACTCGGGTTGGAATAGTACGACAACTCGGCCCTGGAAGAGATGTTGAAAATTCAGTAAATGTCCAAAAATCTGTTTCTTATGCGTTCTAAGGTCTTCCCTCCAAAGCTCGAATTTCTGTTCGTTCTGGGGCAGTTAAGGATGAAGGGCTGTTGATACGGCGAGCCAACCACCTCTTTGTGACCCGAATAATCGTGCGTACTTGACATGTTCGCCATTTGTTCGCTATACTTCAATTTGTAGTTAATCGCGGCAGACCAAGCACTTCCACCCTGCCGCAGCGCGGCGTCCCGTTGCCGCGCAACCGCCTCGTCCATCGAGGCCTTGTTGTATCCGGGCCCTTCAGTGCAGTGCCACCTACGAGGTGAAGATCATTCCAGGAGAATTTCTTCCCATGAGCGCCATATACGATGAAGACGATTCCAACGACAACTCACCAGACGAGAGCGACGCCAAAAAACCTGTGCGCCGATGGTCGAACAATCCCATCCGCGATGCAGCGCTTCGGCTGCTGAACTCTCCCGCCCCGCCGCGCGAGGATCCGGATGACATCGAGACCGATCCGCCGCCGGCGATTGATCCGCAGCAAGTGGGCGACATTCCTAAGATCGGATCGTTAGAAGAAGGTGTGGATCTGTTCAAAGCGCTTAACCGCAACATTGAGCTGCAGGAAGGACTCGGCGAGCTCATATCGCGTCCAGAAGCTCGAGTATCTGAAGAAAGCAAACGACGCCAAGCGCTGCGAGCACATCAAGACCAACGGCATTCAGTGCGGCTCTCCGGCGGTTGGCAGCCGGCAGTACTGCTACTTCCATGGGGTGATCCATCAGCAGAATCATGAGCTCCCGTTGATCGAGGATCAGCGCAGTCTGCACCTCGCCTACCTGGACCTGGCGAAGAGCGTCAGCACGCAAACGATCTCTGTGGCCCACGGCAAGCTTCTGCTTCAGATTCTGCAAAGCGCAGGCAAGAATCTGCCGAACGGCGATTGGGATGATGGCTATGAAGGGATCTGATGCGATATCCCCAACAGGATCCACAGGGATTGGATGGGATATCCCAGCCAATCCTCAGGGATCAAGATGCGATATCCCTAGGGACCTCAAGGGATCCTGATGGGACTTAAAGGGACTTAGCAAGATTTCAGCCACTCAAAGTCGGGAAACGGCGACCAGTCTGATTTGTGCCCGGATAGAAACGTTCGAGTCGACATCTACTTTGCGGATTTAGATGGCGGGAAACTCTGAAACATCTTGGCTACCGAGTTCTGAACCTGCTTTTGCAGCTCTGAGGATTTTTCCTTGAGGGTGCCTTTCGCGATTGCCCGCCAGACGGAATGCTTCGTAGATGCATCCCTCATTTCGATTAAGAGAGCGCCCTTTGCTACGGAGACCACAGTACCGACGCTGTTGTTGGTCCACATAGTTGTCCCGGGCAACGGCGTCCCCCCGACTGCGGTGTAGGTCGGATCGGCGGCCGGGACGGAATCCATCGAGTCGACTTGACCGTAGAAGTTCAAGATCAGATCGGGATGGTCTTTATCGATCGTCATTCCTTTCATCTTGAGCTGTTCGTCTGCGTTGGCTCTGATCTCGATTCCCACAAAGGGACGAGTAGTTACTGGATGATCAGCCCATGCGTACGTGCGGTACTTGGAAAAATCGGCGTTCTTGTCCCAGGCAACGTCGAGTTTCGGTCCGGCTTCGAGTGTCAACGTTCCGCAGAGCAGGAAGAGAGCAACGAGCACAGTTGAAACACTGCGGGAAGTCGTATATCTCTCGAGACGTTTCATCTACCGCGCGACCTCGCTGCCAGACACTGTTTGTACCGCTGCGGTGGACGAAGCTGGAATGCGATCGTCGCGAATTTGAGACGCGTGCACGATGAAGCGCTGCGGGGCGTCTCCGATGAAATAGAAAGGATAGCAAGTGACGAGCGTTACAGACGGCCGTGGCCGAGGTTGGAGTACCGAGACGTTGTTGGGAAAGACGATTTCTATGTCGTCGATTGCGTACGTAATGATTCCGTCGACGGTAGCGAGCTCCAGCCTGTCGCCGACCTCCACATCCTTCAAGGAGCGAAAGAATCCGTCGCGGTGCGCAGCAATTCCAAGGTTCCCCACGCCACCCGGCATCGCAGTGCCCTCGATTCTGCCTGCGCCGCGATTGAGGATTAGCTCGCCAGTGCCGTTGAACACTGGGACTTGGAGTCTCAGTTTGGGAAGCCTCAGCATCGCAAGCGGCGGATCGAACTGCATCGCTAAGGTCTGTTTGTAAGCAGCGACGCGTTTCTCCGACCAGAGGCTGTAATCTGCAAGGTCACCGCGGAATGCAAAATGTCTCGATCCGGCAACGGGAGTTGAGGCAAGAGCAAATCGCCACTCAGCGATGTTGCTTCCTAAGGAGCCGTGCAACCACGCGACCGCGTAGATCGCAAGACACAAGATGCCAATTACGAGGAAACCTCGTTCAATTCTTCGTCGGGTCTCGATTCGCATGGTGTTGAGAACGCTCTCGCTCGCGCAAACCTGAGCGAAAGTAAGCTATCCGATTAGTAGAGAAGAAGGTAACTGGCAAGACTTACAGGGACAGAGAGCGTCTACCTGGTTGAATGCTAGGAACGATTCTGTAATTTTTGGCAGTTCTGCGCCCGAATGCATTAGCGTACGGTGGCTGCATCACCTCGCTGATTCCCGAATGGTCTCAGCCTCTCCTCTGGGGCGCAATCGGCCGACGGAATCAGCGAGGGAATCTGAGCTCGAGTTCTTCCGTTGCTGGTTTTCCCCCTATTGCACCAGTTTCCAGGATTTGTCCGGATTGTATTCCTGTATTTGATATGCCGTTTGCGATGTGTTCTTGCCCAGATCTCGCTGATACACACGTCCCTGCTGACTCACGATAAAGGTCATGATCCCGCTAACTCCGTATTCCGCGGGAAACGCGAGCAATGCGAATCCGTATTTTAGTTTTCCATCGTCCAGATAGTTCTTGGCTCCGCCGGGAGCGCTAGCTCCTTGCGCCTTAAGCAGGCGATAAAAATAACCGTGAAAAGGGCGTTCGCCCTTGCTCTGACCATAGCCCTCGGAGGTCGCATCAGCCATGAGCGGGCCCATAGGACTCGGCGATTCCCCTTCTTTGACTTCCCAATACAAGCCGTTCTGTTTTCCGGGATCGCTCGTGAGTTTGGCAGCGTAGATACCAGCAGGTTCTCCATCTCGAGATTGTTCGGCATACTCACGTTGCGCTTGGACGTAAGCCCGGCAGGAGCGAATGGTCGCGAGCTCGTTGCGTCCGATACGCCGCGCCAGAAGTTCGTCTCTGCCGGCGGCACTGTCGAACCTCCATCTTCCGCTTTGTTCCTTAATGGGAATGGGAAAGGGCCACGCATCGTTCCCGATTCGGAGTTCCTGGACGCCCTTCGCTTTTGCTAACAAGGCGTGCTTTTGCGAATACTTTGTTATGAACGAGGCCCGGGCGTTTTCGTCGGCTACCTGATCGCCGGATGAAGTGATGTCGTTAGCATCGGGTCCGAGAATCACCTGAATCAATCCCTGGTCGCCTGCCCTTGCAGCTTCAAAGAGGGCATCGGCAGCGTCCTTTGCTGACGAAAACGTCCTTTGACCGGTATCAACGCCAGGGGCAGGGGCCTGGGCTAGAGCGAAAGAAGCCAGAAGCGCGGAAATAAAGAGCACCAGCAGCTTCGTCGCGGCAGTGAATTGAGTTCTCATCCTCGTCGTCCTCCTCCTCCCGCTCGCTTACCGCCGCCACCAGAGCTCTGATGGCCTCTGGCGCTGGCCGCTTTCTCCTCGCGTGCGCTGCCTCCGGAAAATGCGCTGCTGCGATTGCTCTGCGAACTGGCTTCCCGCTGGCCGCCTCCGTAGCCACGATCGGACGATGCACGCTGGGAAGGCTGAGTCAAGCTTCGAGGTTGTGAATTTGAAGTTCGCGAAACCGCAGGCTGGGTGTTGGCGTTTCGTGTGCCAGCAGTTGGTCCGTTAGCAGTTCGCCCTGCGAGCGCATTGCCTGTGCCGCTCGCCCGGTTCGCGGCCAATCCAGAACGGTTCGTTCCGAGTTGGGACCGATTCCCCCCGGGGTCCGAACGATTCGCGCCGAGTCCTTCGTTGCGAGCGGATTGGCGATTCCCCCCCGCATACGTGCTCTTACCTTTCCATTGCTCGCTTCCCCGAGTGCCAGGACGGGAATTTGCTACATTTCCGTTATAACCGGCGCGGCTGATATTCGCATTTCGATTGTTGATGTTCTGATTGTTGTGAAAGCGATTGTAGTAGTTGTTCTGATTAACTGTGATGTTGTTGTTCCCGCCGCGATACGCATTATTGTAGGCATACGGATACCTTGCGGGAGCTGCGTAGCCGTACGCCGGGCGGAATGCTGATCCATAGACGGGGCGATAGGCATACGCCGCAGGAACATAGGGTCGGGGACCATAAAAGGCCGCGCCGTATCCCCAATTGGGATAATAGTAGTCGTCATGGTGGAGCGCTGAGCCTAGCGCCATGCCGACTCCAAAACTGAGCAGCGACGCCGCTACTGCAGTTCCGGTGCTCACTCCCGAGCTTTGTGCCTCAGTTGTCTGTGTGGTGGTTGTAGGTGTTTGCTGTGGTGCGCTCGCCGCGGATTCTGGCGGCGGGCTGTAGACCTGCTCCGGATCGTACTGCGGTACGTAGACAACTTGCGGATTGGCGGGCTGCACCACGACAACCTGCTGTCCACCCTGATTCTCCTTCGTCACAATTTGTTCAGGAGTGCTTCGCAATGATCCGGCGTTTACTGCCTCAGTTCGCAGCCGTTGCGCCGAGGCCAACACTGCCTTCTGATCTGTTTTGAAAGCCTCTCCGACTTGTTTGGTCCAGTCCATCTGTTGGCACATCATGTCGACAACTTGGGGAAACTGCACCAATGCCAGAGTGCTCGGGCCGAAGCCGACTTGTTTCGCAGCTTCTACGCGTTGGTCGGTGCTCAGATTAACGTTTTGTATAAGCCAGTTCCCTGCGTCGAGAACTTCTTGCGGATTCGTTGCGGCTGTGAAGATCTGTATGAGCACGACATCCGGATACAGGGCAACTGGGGCGAGCAGCTCATCCAGGTAGTCAGGGGTAAGCTGAGAGCTAGCCGCAGGCGCTGTCGCAAGCGGAGCTCCGCCAGCCGGACCTGACGTTGCATTGTTCCCTTTTCCCTTATTGCAACTCACGCTAGACCAAGTGCCTAAGAGCACCAGTCCTGAGGCGACTAACCTCCGCAGCCGTAAATTTTGAAGGAACATAAATCGCTCCTGAATTTTTGTTCGAGTTGTGGGGAACGGAAATAGGGAAAGCAGAGAGATTAAGAAGACAAGAAGTTCTCTTGCAAAGCCCTCCCTGACCCTTGTCGGAGTGTGCGTCCGATTGCCGACTGCTCACTACTGACAAAAATGACAGAACGAAACTGGGTTTAGCGATCGTGATTTACGAGCGCTTCAGGGGCATGGATGTGCAATGCCTTGCGTTGCTTTGTCACCGCCCCATGACGGCTCCACTCATTAAGGACTCTGCTCACAGTGAAGGGACTGACGTCGGCGAGGGATGCAAGCTCTTCATTCGTGATGTGCAGATCTATACCGTCCGGATTGACGTTCCGCTTGGCCAAGTTGATGAGCGTTTTCGCAACGCGATCTTTAGCCGAGCTACCGAGGATTCCCGAGTGTCGTTCTACTCCTGCGCTCAGATAATGCAAGACGATGCTGACTGCATTGCAGGCAAGTTGCGGGTGCGCAAGTGCGAACCGCCGGATGTTCGCGTGAGCCCATGAAACTATCTGGCAATCCGAAACGGAGTATGCGCTGCCGACATATGGCATTGGATCGGCAGAGAGAGTCCCCAACCCAAATGTGTCCCCGGGTCCAAGCCAGTAGAGAATGATTTGCCTCCCATCGCGCGTCAGTCGGCAATATTTTGCCTGGCCAGTGAGAATCAGGAACAGTTGCGCGGCAGTGTCACCTTCGGCGCAGAGTTGCACGTTGGAAGAGACTTCCATTCGGCGGGCATCCGCCATCAGTGCAGTCTTGACACTTTGTTGCAAACCTTCGAATAAACGAGCGGTAGTCCATGCCATGTCACTCGGAATTCCAATGGCAGTAGCCGAAGTCACGCGTCACCAAACCGCCAGAGCGCTGGTGAAAGCAGGTTACTGGCACTCTGACCGATTAACGACTGTCAGATGTGCCAGTAACTGTAGGCATGCTGCTAATTCACACAGCACAAACCGCAAACATCTTTATGCATACTCAACGTCTCTAAGAGGTAGTGTGGCGGTAAATTTCCCGATTCCGGACCATCCAGACGTTGAGACTCTGGCCGAGATGGTCAGTCGTGTTCTGCTTCCTTACAGTTCCGAACTAGGACTCGACGCAACGGGCGGAGCCCAGCAACCCAAAAGGCAAGTCTCAGGCAAGAGTCTGGAAAGACCGTCCCCTGAGCAGTCTAGCCAAGACTCGGAGCTTCATTGACATACGTGCAGTGGTGGGCCGCCAAGCTAGAGTCCGGGGTTGAACATTGGGTGGGCGAATACGTACAGCGCTGATTGGATTGGTTCGAATCTCACCTTATCCCCACAAACTCCGCAGTGGGGAAAAACATCGTCATAAAGAATAGTCACCCGGTGCGAGGTCGTATGACTAACATGGTGAACCTCATAAACTCCCGAAGTAGGAGCCTTGTGCCCGGGCCGAAACAAACCTGATGTGGAGTCCATTCTGTCCTTTGTGAATCGAGCGATCATGCCCTGTGGAATTGCTGGCATCTCTGAGAGTTTCCTCAGGAAGTGGAAGACTCTGCCGACGAGTCCTTCCCGAGGGCTCGAATGTGGCGACTCGGAATGAGTAACAAGAGGAAGGCTTATTCGCTCAAGAGCTATATGAAGACCTTCTTCAGTATCTGTGATTCGCGAAGTAGACAACTACAGCAACCGCCAAAGAAAAGTTCATCTTAGCGTTTGACACATCACAGCGTCGTTGCTCGCCAGCAATAAAGAAGAAGGGATTAACGGATTTTGTCGTGGAGGTGATCAGCCATCAAACTCGCCATTGGCGAGGTCTTTGTGAAATACAACGAATCCCTGGACTCCGATAACGATTCGCGGACGACACCAGCAGACGGGACCGGAGCAGTGGTCGGGAAAATTTCCCAGGCGCATAAAGTCGGGAACCATCTTTAACGCGGCAAGCGTGGCTTGCATCTCCTCGTTCGCCTGACTAACGGCCTCGCTCAATGTCTCCGGGATTCTCACGATTGCCTCCATTTCCCGAACCAGCGCAGCGTTATTTTCTCAATGTTTGAAATCGCTGAAACTGTTACAAGTACCAGAAGCGGCTGAAGAATTTCAATTTTGAGAGGTGGGAGTAGAAACGAAGGTCTTGCCTGCCAGGGCGTCGCCAATCGCGCGCAGCAGATCGGTTCGCATTCGCGACTTCAAGACGTAGCCGCGTGCTCCCGCGGCGAATGCTGCGGAGAGGTAATCGTCATCTTCTTGCACGCTGAGAAAAATGATGGAGCCAGTGAAGCCTTGGGTATGGAGCTCTCGCGCAGCACGAATACCGCCCATATGTGGCATACAGACGTCGAGGATTACCAAATCGGGATGAAATCGTTCAACGGCGTCCAACGCGAGATCACCGTCTGCCACAGCGGCAACCACCTGGAATTCCTTCGCGCCCAATAGAGCCATCACAGCATGCAAAGCGCCTGGATGATCATCCGCGATAACTACGCGATGACGGGAAGTTGAAGTCATGTTCTTTTTGCCGTTCGTAGCTTTCATCCATTCTTAATCTGGGACAACTGGAGTTTCAAACAGCCCCCCACTGTCAGATGAGAATCACCTGTATCTCTTGAAGCCCGACACTGTTAAGTTTGCCAGTTCGCAAACTCAGCAAGACGTCCCTATTCTTGCGCGAGGCAAATCTATGAACGGGACGCGTTACCTAATCACGTTGATCGTCGCTGCCGGACTAGTGCTTGGCGCGTGCACTAAGAAGCCGAGCCAGGACGCCACAGCTCCGTCGGCAGACAACTCAGCCCAACCGTCTCAGGCGCCAGCAGACAATGCAAGTCAGGCGTCGCGACCTTCCACAGGAACTCCTGCATCGAGCGCCACCACCCCCGAGGCTCCGCCTCCGGCCGTCGCGGAAGCTCCGCCTCCGCCTAAGCCAAAACCCAAACCGGTAGTGATTCCAGCTGGAACTGTGATCACGGTTCGGCTACAGCAAACTGTTGGATCAAAGACGAGTCATGAGGGAGACCGGTTTGATGCGTCCGTGGCCGATCCGGTTACCATCGGTGGGAAGACAGTAGTTCCGGCCGGCGCGAGTACTCACGGCCAAATCACTCAGGCTCATGCCGCTGGCAAATTCAAAGGTGGAGCTACTCTCGGCCTCGCGCTGACAAGTCTCCGTGTGGGCGGAACGAGCTACACGATCCAGGCGACACCGGTTTCACAAACTTCGAAAGGCAAAGGCAAGCGCAGCGCTGCGATGATCGGCGGAGGCGCAGGTGGAGGTGCCCTGATTGGGGGACTAGCCGGTGGAGGCAAAGGCGCTGCGATCGGAGCTCTCGTTGGCGCAGGCGCTGGAACCGTGGGAGCAGCATTCACTGGCAACCGCGATATTTCGTTGCCCGCAGAGTCTGCATTGAGCTTTCAGCTCACAGCTCCAGTAACACTGAAACCTTCAAGCTCAGATTCGCCGGAGTAGACCCAGATTCGACAAACTCAAGGGAGGCATTCCAAATGAGGCAAAGCCTGAGACGATTTCAATCCATGATGTTGCTCGGTACCATCTTGGCAGCCTGCATGACATGTTTTGCGCAGGCAGACTCTTCGCAGTCAAACGACATTAACTCAGCCATAGAGTCGCTTCGTGCCGATTTCCGGGCGGACAAAGTAACGATCATTACCCAAGCCATGCAATTCAGCGACAAGGATTCCGCTGCATTCTGGCCGATCTATCGGCGCTACGACTCTGATCTCTCAAAGCTAAACGATGACCGGGTGCAGATCATCAAGACGTACGCCGATAAGTTCAACAACATTACAGATGCCGACGCGAAAGATCTCGCAGAGAAATCCTTTGCCTTCGACTCCAAGCGCACCGACCTGAAAAAGAAGTACTTCAACGAGTTCAACAAGCAACTGCCGGCAACTACGGTGGCGAAGTTCTTTCAATTGGAGCACCGCCTTGATTTGCTGGTTGACCTGAATCTTGCAGCCGGATTGCCACCGCTTCTGACAAGGCCCGCAGCTTCGGCGCAGAGTTCAGCCAAATAGACCAAGTCGGTAATCTCCCGGTAACGGTTAATTCTTGGTCCTGGACCGGTTTGGAAAAAGCGAAGCGGCCTGTGGCGACATGCGGTATGCTTGGGGCCAAAAAGTCCGGACATTTCCCCGTCAGGTGACAATCTTTGGTACGACTGTATTTTTTGCCAGCTTTTGCAGCAATGAGGAGAGACTACTCTGAACACCTCTTAGGGCTTTCCCATACCAGCGAGCGAGGATGCGCACCGGGGCAGCTCTTGCGAGAATCGGAGCTTGTGTGATGGGACGGCCGCGAATACTAATCTCGGATGACCACAATCTGGTGGTCGAAGGCTTCCAAAAAATTCTGGAGCCGCACTTCGAAGTAGTCGGCGCAGTGGGAGATGGCCACGCCCTTCTGACGATGGCTCCGAAGCTGAAGCCAGACGTAATTCTCGTAGATATCGGGATGCCGCTATTGAACGGGCTTGAGGCAGGCCAGCAACTGAAGTCGCGTTTACCGGGAACCAAGTTTATCGTCATCACAATGAACGAAGACCCGGAGGTTGCTGCCGACGCTATGCGTCATTGGGCGTCGGGCTATCTCCTCAAGAAATCCGCCGGCTCCGAATTAATCAAGGCCATCCGCGAGGTGCTGAAGGGCAACAGCTACGTCACACCCAAAGTCGCGCAACAACTACTTGACCGCTTTGTTCGAGATCCACGGCCCGAACACTCCGCCAAGCTTACTTCACGTCAGCGCGAAGTCCTCCAACTTCTGGCGGAGGGAAAAAGCATGAAGGAAGCGGCGGACATTCTGCACATCACACCGCGAACCATCGCTTTTCATAAATACCGAATTATGGAAGAGTTCGGGTTAAGGACCAACTCCGACTTAATGGTCTTTGCGATTCGCGAACATCTAATAAGCGCTTAGCGATGCAGTTGTAGCATCGTAGGGAGTAGTCAAATAGGCTTGACGGCACCCGTGCGACCGATGCCTACGTGAGAGAATCATCGCGTTATTGAAGAAAGCGCGGCTTGACTCTCACCCAATCCACTAAGAACCTGATCGCGCGAATATCGGAGCGACCCTTTATAGGGGCAGCCGCTGGCAGATTCTTCAATGACGAAATACCTTCTCGCGGCTTCAGATTTCACACGCAAGGGCTAGAGCATCAAACAAAAGCGCGGCTTCTGCTCCGAACTTATGAGAGTGCTGAAATCCGAGCAGTTCAGCGACACCTGCGACGCGATCTTGACGTAATTGAAGTCGGCGCCGGTATCGGAGTGCTCTCATGCCATATTCGACGCCACATCGATTCCGGCCGCCACCTTTACTGTATCGACGCCAATCCAGAAGCAGCCGCAATGATTAAGAACAACCTCAATCTGAATGGATTGACGGCTGGAGTAACCGTCGTGAACGCCGCCATGGCTCATGTTGCGGGTCGTGTTCGATTCGTACGTGGGACAACAGTTATCGACGGGCGAATTGCGGAAGACCGCTGCCCGTGCGAACACCCTCTGATTCCGGCCGTAACGCTGGAACACTTGGTGACGCAATTCGCACTTCGCCAGTACGCGCTAGTTTGTGACATTGAAGGGTCAGAGGCAGCCATCATCACGGACGATTCTGCAGCTATCAAAAACTGCGCCCAAATCATTATGGAACTGCATAACATCACATACTTCGGTCGGCAATACCATCCCGATGACATTTTGTCGTCCTTGCAACGGCTCTCGTTTTCTCTACAGACGAGGCACGGCAACGTCTGCGTCCTTAATCGGAGCTAGATCGCGGGAACTCTGGCGGTGGAGGATCTCTGCTATCTGTTCGGCCTGGATTTCGCGATCAAAGTGTGAGGCCACGAACGACCTTGCACTTTGACCCATTTCTTTGCGGAGTTCAGCAGACTCATATAGAACAAGGATCGCTTCAGCCAGCGCAGCATCATCCCCCGGCGGGACGAATATCCCGCCTTGAGATTTCTCGATGACTTCGCGAATCGCTCCATCAATTGCCAGCACTGTTGGTCGGCCAGCGGCCATATAGTCGAAAACCTTATTGGGATATGTGGTCTTCAGCATCCGGGCATCCTTCAAGGTCGCGACGCACACATCAGCCGCCGCCAAGACGTTCGGCATGTTCTCTTTCGATTGAGCTGCAACGAAGGAGACATTATTCAGCCGAAGAGAATCGGCCTCACTCCGCAGCCGCGGAAGCTCTTTTCCGTCTCCGACAATCGCAAACACAATATCGGCCCGATGGTGCATGCGAGCCGCTGCCCTCAGCAAACAACCGATATCGTTCGCAAAGCCGAGGGCTCCTGCGTACATCACTACAAACTTGTCATGCATCCCGTGATCGCGGCGGAAAGCGTCGCCATTCAGCTCTGGGCAGTACATCGAAGTGTCGACACCATTGGGAATGACCGAAATCTTCGATTCAGGAATTCCCTGCTCCAGCAAATACTCGCGATACGACGGCGAGTTGACGATGATTTCTTTCGCTCGAGCGTAAAGGAAGGATTCGAGCCTCCGCGCAAACCATATGAGGACACGACCTCGGAGCAGACCTAGACTTACGGCGAACTCGGGCCACAGATCGCGAATTTCCAGAATGAATGGACGGCGTCTCAGAGTGGCGATTAGCCATGCCGAGATCGCCTGAAATAGCGGCGGCGAAGTCCCGATCACTACGTCCGGGGTCTCAACTCGCAAGCCCGTGATCACCGCGGTGATCATGAAGCTAAGAAAAGCGACAACGCGTTGAAAATAGCTGCGATGCCATCCTCCAATCGCCCCAGCGAAACGCACCTCAATTTGGTAGTGATTCGGAAATGCCGACTTCTCCTTTCCCGTGAGATAGCTGTACTGGCTGGTTACGATCGTGAATCGATGGCCCATACGAGCGAGCCTGCGCGCGAGCTCATAGTGCCTGGTCCCACCTGGATCCTGAGGTCCGCAAAATGCCTGATGAATTAAGAGGATATGCACTCAGATCTTCTCGATTGCAGCATTCGGAAAACTAGGAAGACGAAGACTCCTGTGATGCGATTGGCTCAGGCACAACTCGTTTGCGCACGCGAGGCGTTTTTAGAATCGGCTGCGTGTACAGGACTCCGCTCGTTCGTCTTGAAAAGAAATGCAGTGCGACGATGACTGCGAGCGGAAGCATGTTGATGATGGTAAAGACAAACAGCGAGATCAATCCATCGCGGAAGACTTGAATCAAATTGGACGCAACCAGCAAGTAGGAAAAATGTATGAGCGAGAAATAGCCCGCGCGATACACAGCCTCGAACCAGACACCCATCAGGTAGGCCCACGCGAAAGACATGATCACAATGCCGGGATAGGAAAAGTTGAGATAGAACTCTCCCAGCATCGTGACCACCATTCCGTCGTCCGCCATAGGTCGTTCTTTGGTTGAAATTTCATGCTCATATCGGGTCAAACCAGGTTTCTCCGGCCACCACTGGCGAGGCACAACGACGGTGAGCAGACCCTCGTACGTTCTACCCCAATAAAGATGGCCATGTGCATCAGCGAGGGTAAGTGCGCTGGCAAACTGGTCCAGGATCATCTCATCTGGATGATCGCCGTGAAAGACCTTCGCGATTTCAGATTGCGCACTCTCCCAGACGTCTCCTATTGGCTGGCTCGCCTGCAGCCGCTGGCCTATTCCCTTTAAGGGAAAGAACAGCAGAGCAGAAACTAGCAGACCTGCGATTCCCGCGGCGCTGGGCCAACGGCGCCCTCGGCGGTCAACATAGATTTGCATGAGAAGAATGAGTGGTATCAGTAGGCGAAAGCGAAAATTCCCCTGATAGATGACCCAGCCCATGTACGCCGATAGCGAGATCACCAGGCTTGGCTTGAACCCATACCAGTAAATCAAGGCAAGCAAACTCAATCCAGCCCAGGTTTGAGCAATGATTGCCCAATTTGAGTACACCAAAGCGGGTTCGATAGGTTGCGCAGGAACTCCCGGAAACCTGCTCCATAACAGCATCGCGACGCACCCGGCCGGGATGCAGATTGCTGCGACCAGCTTGAGAATTTCCGGCTGTAACGCTCGCGGGCGCTCTAGCCGCTTCGTCAGAGCTAGTGTCGCTGCTCTATGACTGGCCAAAATCCAGGCGCACGTCATCGCTATGAGAGCCAGGTCCGCTAACATCATGGCTCTCGAAATCTCCACTTCCGAAACAGGAATCGAACCTTTCCACGAGAATAGCGTTGTCGCTCCATTCAGGATCGCCAAGGCACGAACACTGATGAATCCACAATGGAAGGCGAAGTAGACGGTAGCTGGGTGCGTGACAGACAGCCTGGCGAATGCCGCTAAACATGCGACGCAACAAATCACGACGGTTGCGTCTAACAGCACCGCATTAAATAAGGAAAAGGCCACCGTTCAGCCCTCGAGGGGTGGGCAGGATAGCACAAACGTCCGATTCTTCCTGATTTCGCCGGTTTCCAACCCGCGAATACCGGTACTTCCTCCTAGCACGAAAGTCGTAATACCTTACCCACTATCTTCTTGTTACCAAAGGGAGAACCCAGCTAATATCTGGTTGCATCTTAAGTAAGGCTTCGGAGATGCTGTAGGGGACCCACGCAGTTAAAAGGGCCCAGGGGCACATGCGTCGCATTTCTCTACTATTCGTGTTGTTAAGTGTCACGCTGTCGGCCCAGGCTGACGTTCACAGCCTGTCGAGCCGGCATACGAACCGGCGTGTGACTTCTTCGCGCCGCCACCATCGCCGTCCTCATCTTCGCCGCCTGCGTTTTTACGGACCTCCGGTTGCGCCTGAGCTGCGCGGATCCCGCGACTCGCTGCTCAAGCAGAACTCGGAGATCGATCAGGCAGGATTGGTGCGCATCGAAGATGACGCTGCGCTCGAGCAGCTTGAAGCTCGAGGCGTACTCATACCAATCCCGGCCAGCGATCATCTAAGAATCAATCCGTCGCTTAAAGAGAATCGCCGCTACGCGCGTCCCTGGACAGTGCAGTTTATCGACGACATGGCGCAGGAGTTTTATAACCAGTTCGGCAAGCCGCTCACGGTTACATCGGCGGTCCGGACCGCCGCGCAGCAGCGCCGCTTGACGCGTACGAATCACAATGCTGCACCGGCGGAGGGCGAAGTTGCTTCATCGCATCTTGCCGGAACCACCGTGGACATCGGCAAGCGTTGGCTGAGCCGCAAGCAGCACAAGTGGATTGCTGATTATCTAGCGCGCATGAAAGAGCAGGACATCATCGAGCCTGAAGAGGAGCGTCGCCAGGCGTGCTTCCACGTGATGGTTTCGCAGCGCTACCCGTATCCAGTAGCAATTCAGACCAAGGCTACGGAGCCAGTTGAAGCTCCGCCGGTAGCCCCGATTCTTCCGCTTGGTCCTGAATAATTGGCTGATACTGCCATCATGTAGAATTCCCAAAAGGCCGCGTTCAGGCGGCCTTTAACTTTCTATCAAGGACAAATTCTCGACGATGCTGCCACGGATCGTGCTGTGCGCGGTGGTAAGCTTCCTGACCATTCCTTCACTTATGGCGCAGACCAAACCGGCAAGAAAGCCGGTGAAATCGCTCACGGCAAAGCAGATTCACAGCTCCTCGCTTGTAATAGACACTCACGCCGACACCACGCAGCGCCTCCTCGACGACAACTTTGACATGGCTAATCCGCCAGTCGGAGACCAAGGCAATCTCGATTTTGCCAAAGCCAAAGCGGGTAACCTGGGAGCGGAATTCTTCTCGATCTGGGTTGAGCCCAAAGAATTCAAGGGCCAGTACGCTCATCGGACGCTGGCGTTGATTGATTCTGTGTATCGGCAGGCTGCGAAGCATCCCGACAAAATGACGATGGCTTTCTCAACCGCAGACATTGAACGTGCGCACCGCGAGCACAAGCTTGCGGCGCTCCTAGGTATTGAAGGCGGGCATTCGATCGAGAACGATCTTCATCTGCTGCGTGACTACTATCGCCTCGGCGTGCGTTACATGACCCTCACATGGTCAAACACAAACGAGTGGGCGGATTCCTCCGGCGACATCAATGACACAAACGTACAGCACCACAACGGGCTTACTGAATTCGGCAAAGACGTTGTCTACGAGATGAATCGGTTGGGCATGATCGTCGATGTTTCCCATGTCTCCGATAAGACCTTCTATGACACTCTGCTGGCGAGCCGCGCTCCGGTGATCGCCTCGCATTCGTCTTCGCGGACTCTTACGAATCATCCACGTAACATGACGGATAACATGCTGCGCGAAATTGGGCGTCGCGGCGGGGTTGTGATGGTGAACTACTACTCTGCATTCGTCGATGAAAACTGGCGTCAAGCTTACGAAGCGCAGGCAAAGGAGCGTACCGCGGCCATTGATGCCGTGGCACAGCAATATAAAGACGCCGATCCGGTCACACGGTATCGCGAGACGGATAAGGTCGCAAAGCAGTGGGCAGCGAAGATTCCGCGTCCTCCGTTTGAGGCGATCATCAATCACATCGATCACGTCGCCCGGGTTGCTGGTGTAGACCATACGGGTCTCGGCTCGGATTTTGACGGAACTCCGTCGATGCCGGAAGGCCTTGACTCCGCCGCCGATCTTCCCAAGATCACAGATGCTCTGTTAAAACGTGGATACACGGCTGAGCAAATTCGCAAGATTCTGGGTGGCAATCTATTGCGAGTATTCAGGGAAGTGGAACAGTTAAGTCGCAAGTTGAATGCTGCGGAGAGACCTTCTCTCGCGCGCCAGATGAGTTCATCGAAGTAAAATTCACGTCGAGACCTTTTGAGAGAGACAATGAGAACTTTTCTTAGCGTTCTTGTTTGCATCGCATTCTCCTTTGCGGTCGCCCAAACCAGCACTACCACTCACAAGGCAAGCACCGCGCATCGAACCGCTTCGACAACCCAATCGACAGCTCCACAGGCGACTCCGGCCGAAAATCCTAAAGCGATCTTTCACACCACAGCCGGCGACCTTACTTGTGAGCTATTCCCCAAACAGGCGCCAAAGACCGTCGCGAACTTCATCGGACTTGCCAACGGAACCAAAGAATGGACGAATCCTGATACACGCAAGCTGCAGAAGGGTGTCCCGCTCTATAACGGAACGATCTTTCATCGCGTAATTCCGAACTTCATGATTCAAGGCGGCGATCCGTTGGCCAACGGCCAGGGTGGACCGGGCTATAGCTTCGAAGACGAATTCTCACCGGATCTCAAGTTCGACGTTCCAGGACGACTGGCCATGGCGAACTCTGGACCGGCAACGAACGGCTCGCAGTTCTTCATCACTGAAGTGCCCACGCCTCACCTCGATGGAAGGCACACAATCTTTGGCCAGTGCACTCCCGAGAGCGTGGAACTCGTCAAACACATTGCTCGCAAAGCTGCTGATCCCCGCGATAACCGGCCCTATGATCCGGTGAAGATTAACAACATCGAGTTCACCGGACTACCGAAGCCAGCAGCAGCTGCAAAGAAACCAACAACTGGGAAAAAGAGCACCGCAACCAGCAAAACTCCTGCTCCCAAACAGCCAGCACCGAAGCAGCGATAACGAAAGTGGTGAGTCTATGACCATTGCTCAGCAACTACTTCCGGAATTCGATCAGGAAATGGGCACCACGCGCCGTACGTTGGAACGGGTGCCCAACGAAAAGTGGGACTGGCGTCCGCATCCCAAATCGAGCACCATGGGATGGCTTGCCGGACATCTCGCCAATATCCCAACCTGGACGAACCATGGCATCGATCTCGACAAACTTGACATAGCGCCCGAAGGAAAACCTTTGCGCGGCTCACCGATTGCCACACGCGAGAAAGCGCTGGAAGCCTTTGATCGCAACGTGAAAGCCGCGCGGGCTGCCATTGCAGCCGCAAGCGACGAACATCTCAGTGCGGGATGGAGTTTGATTTCGAATGGTCGTCCGATCTTCACGCTCCCGCGCGCAGCTGTGCTTCGAAGCTTCGTGATGAGTCATATGATCCATCATCGCGCACAGCTCGGAGTGTACCTGCGCTTGAATGACATTCCTGTTCCGGCAACCTATGGGCCGTCGGCCGACGAAAGCTAAGTTAACGGTACGCAATTAGAGCGCGTCGCCCCATCCGGCTTTCCTAGCATCCTTGTACTTTGCGCCTTGCTTCTTCGAAACGGTTTCCCGTTTCAGGCCCTCGACGGTGCACAGTTCCAGTTCCACATGGCCAGAGTGCTTGCGCGGGTGACGCAGTATTCGAGCGGATGGAAGTGAGATCGGCTCCCTGGCTACAGCGACGTAGGAATACTTCTCATCTTCATAACCGAGCGTCGCTAACTTCGCATGCCGATGCTCGGAGCTTCGTTCGAGCCGCTCCGCGAAGCGGCACCAGTTTCCATCTCTCATCGGACACTCATTTCCATGCGGACAAGGCGCAACAACATGGGCGCCAGCTGCAATCAGTTCTTGACGAGCTTCACGGATACGCTCGAATCCCGCCGGAGTACCAGGCTCAATGATGAGAAATAACTTGCCAGCCCGCTGCCAACCGGCACGCGCAAGGGCAGGCACATCGTTCGAAGGAAGCTCATTGAGGACGTACGAGATCGTCACCAGATCGAAAGCGTTTGAGGAAAGCGACTGCATAACACTTCCCTGTCGCCACTCTGCGCTTCGAATCGACTCCAGCTTTGAATTCTTGGAGAGCTGCTTCCCTATTGCGATCCACTCAGTCATGTCCTCGACCAGAACGATTCGAGAGAGCTCCATGAAAAGCTCAGCAGCAGCCCACATTGCTGTTCCAGGTCCGGCGCCCAAATCGAGCATGCTTTCGATCCGCAATCCGGGGATTCTTCGGCGCACTTCCCGCAACACGCACGCGACCACCGCGTAAGTTGCGGGCAAGCGGCTAATCAAATAGGCCGCTTGATGCAGCCTGTCGAGCTGTGGCCTGCCCTTGCGCGCGCCCCGATATCCGGCGGTAAGTTCCGCGGAGGCACGTGCTAATTCGGCTGGTGCAATGCCCCGCGTGAGCTCATCGATTCCTTGCGTCAATTCCGGCGGGAGTTGCATTGAAGTTTGTGAGTTGAATGGGTAGAAATCGCTTTCGATGTTTTAGACTACTCGTTTGCACTTCTCACAGCAGAAAGGACATGCATGGCCCGTCAATCTGGAACTTACGCCACCTTTGATACCACGGTGGGGAAGATCGTCTGCCGGCTCTTCGAAAAAGAGGCGCCGAACACGGTTAAGAATTTCACTGATTTAGCGCAGGGAAAGCGCGACTGGAGCGACAACATCAGCGGCAAGAAGGGTCCTGGCCCGCTGTATAACGGAACCATTTTTCACCGCGTGATTCCCGACTTCATGGTCCAGGGCGGTGACCCAAGCGGAACGGGCATGGGTGGACCAGGCTACAAATTTGCCGACGAAACCAAAGGCTCTCCCCACAAGTTCGACAAGCCGGGCAAGCTCGCTATGGCTAACTCTGGTCCCAATACAAATGGCAGTCAGTTTTTCATCACGGTTGCCGCCACACCGTGGCTCACAGGCAATCACACGATCTTCGGTGAGGTAGTGGAAGGTCAGGATATTGTTGACGCAATCACGAAGGTCAAGCGCAACTCGCAAGACAAGCCTGCTCAGGATGTGAAAATCAACGGCGTCAAAATCGAAGCCGTCGCTTAGTGCCTTCATGGTAGAGACGCAGCATGCTGCGTCTCTTCAGCTTACGCTCCGATTACCTTTACTAATTCCTGTACTGCATCGGCGCTCTTCTTCAGGGCGGCTTGCTCTTCGTCCGTGAGCTTGATTTCGATAATCTTCTCGAGGCCGCGGGCGCCTAGCTTGCACGGGACCCCAACAAACAGGCCTTTGATTCCATACTCACCCTGCAAATAGGCTGCGCAGGGCAAGATCTTCTTCTTGTCTTTGAGAATGGCCTCGGCCATCTCCGTGGCTGCCGCCGACGGCGCATAGTAAGCACTGCCGGTCTTCAAATACTTCACGATCTCAGCACCGCCGTCGCGCGTGCGCTGAACGACGCGATCCAGAGTCGCCTTATCCATCAGTTCTGTAATAGGAATACCGGCTACGGTCGAGTAACGCGGAAGTGGAACCATGGTGTCGCCGTGTCCGCCGAGGACGAATGCGGTTACGTTCTCCACGCTAACCTTCAGCTCTTCGGCGATGAAGGTTCGGAAACGCGCGGAATCTAACACGCCGGCCATGCCGATGACGCGCTCTCGGTTGAACTTGCTGATACGGAATGCGGCCTGCGCCATTGCATCGAGTGGATTCGAAACTACGATCAGAATAGCGTTCGGCGAATTCGCAACGACCTTGCCGACTACATCCTGCATGATCTTGTAATTGGTATTGAGCAGGTCGTCGCGGCTCATGCCCGGCTTGCGCGGGATACCGGCGGTGATGATCACAATGTCGGAGTTGGCGGTATCGGCGTAATCATTCGTGCCAAGCACGTGAGAATCACGCTTCTCAATCGGCATCGCTTCCAGCAAGTCAAGGGCTTTACCTTGAGGAACACCTTCAATGATGTCGATCAATACGACATCAGCCAGTTCTTTTGAGGCGATCCAGTGTGCGGCGGTAGCTCCCACATTGCCGGCGCCGACAATCGAAACTTTCTTGCGCATTCTTTCAAAGCTCCTATCGATTTTTTAGGAAAAGCAAGAGCGAACACGGAGGACACGAAGGTCACGGAAGGAGGTTTGTTGCGTCGTTGCAAAGGATAGGTAACTAGATACCTAAGAATGCCGAGAACTTCTGGCGTTGCCTCCCTCGTTGTCCTCGTGCCCTCCGTGTTCAAATATCTTTAGGCCAAAGCTACTTCACGCCTCGTACCGACCAGTGCGTCCATGTTGCCGATCATGTGGCTGGCGAACTCGCTAGTCTTGACCTTGGTAGCGCCTTCCATCTGACGTTCGAAGTCGTAGGTCACTTTCTTCTGCCGAATAGTAGTTTCGAGAGCATCTTCGATTAGACGCGCCGCCTCGCGCCAGCCGATCAGCTCGAACATCATGACACCCGACAGAATCACTGAACCAGGATTGATCACGTCGAGATCGGCGTATTTCGGCGCCGTGCCGTGCGTAGCTTCAAAGACCGCGTACCCGTCACCGATGTTCCCGCCGGGAGCAATGCCAAGGCCTCCCACCTGCGCTGCGCACGCGTCAGAAATGTAGTCGCCGTTCAGATTGGGAGTGGCGAGAACGCTGTACTCCTGAGGCCGAATGATCACTTGCTGAAAGATCGAATCAGCGATGCGGTCATTAATCATCAGCTTCTTCTTCCACTGACCGTTGCCGTGCGTACGGTAAATCTTATCGAGAACGTCTTTGACCTCGGCGTACACGCCTTTGCGGAACTCTTCGGGAGCGAACTCAAGACCCGGTTCTATCTGCTGCGCATTTTGCTCAACCGTGATCTGCGAGTTTTTATCTTTGTTGTCTACAATCCAGCTCTCTCGTTCGGTGACGATGCGATCGCGAAACTCAGCTTGGGCGACCTCATATCCCCACTCACGGAAGGCACCTTCTGTAAATTTCTGAATGTTTCCTTTGTGCACGAGGGTCACTGACGGGCGGTTGTTTTCGAGAGCAAACTGAATCGCGCGCTTCACCAGTCGCTTCGTGCCAAAGATCGAAATTGGCTTGATGCCAACTCCGGAGTCCTCGCGGACGCGCTTCTTTCCCCCTGCAAGCATCTCCTCATTGAGGAAGCGGATCAGCTTGCGCGCTCCATCGCTTCCTTCTTTCCACTCGATGCCGGCGTACACATCCTCTGTATTCTCGCGGAAGATCACTACGTTCAATTTTTCCGGATGTTTCACCGGCGAGGGTACTCCCGAGTAATGCTTGACGGGACGAACGCAACAATACAGATCGAGTTCCTGCCGCATCGCTACGTTAAGGGAGCGAATGCCTCCGCCGACCGGCGTAGTGAGCGGACCCTTGATCGAGACACGCAAGTCCTTAGCGGCTCGAAGCGAGTCTTCCGGCAGCCAGTTGCGGAACTGAGAAAACGCCTTCTCACCCGCGAAGATCTCATACCAGGCAACACGACGCTTGCCGCCGTATGCTTTCTCCACAGCAGCATCGAAGACGCGCCGCGAGGCCTTCCAGATGTCACGTCCTGTGCCATCACCTTCAATGAAAGGAATGATCGGATTGTCGGGCACTCGATATTGCCCGTTCTCGTAACGGATAGGCGCGCCTTCCGGAGGGAGAGGAACGCCGTTATACACAACTGCCATGAGCGACTGCTCCTATGATGTTATGAATACAACGCCAAGCTCTTAAAACTAACATCCTCAGCTAGATGGCGCAACGGAGCACTGGTACTCTGGAGGACGCGCCGAGCGCATCCTACCGTCTCCGAGTCACTATCCGAGGTTGATCCATGTATGCCTCGAAGTGACTTGGGATGAAACCGCGCGAGAAGCTCATATGGCGCAAGTTGGCAAATTCTTGCGGCTCTAAAGCGCGATCTGAACAACCGTTGAGCGACTATCATGCTATTGGCTCTTCTGTGCTCTGAGCTTTCGCCTAATTGCCCGATCAAATTGTAGATTGGCGTGAGTCCAGAAAGACCGACTATGGACCTCTTCCTACCTCCGAAACGTCACTTCAGCCGGCTCTCGTGGGCCGGCTGCTTTTTACCCGGTATAACGCACGAGTAGCATCGTTTGGTCATCCTCCTGACGGCCGAACTCTAACGAGCGCTTACGTATCTTCTCGAAGATCTCCGGCAAAGGACAATCAACTGCTTCCTCAAACGCTCGCTTGATCGGCTCCAGACCCAATTCGGCACCGCGTCCATCAAATACTTCTGTAAAGCCGTCAGTAAGTAACAGCAGAATGTCACCTGGATCACATTGCAGAGTTTCGGCCGTGAACCGTTGTTCCGAGAGGATTCCCAAAGGGAGATTCTGTGCCTGGTATTCAACGATGGCGCGTTGCGCCCGACTGTAGCGCATCAGCGGGGGATGACCCGCGAGAGAGTAGTTCACGCGGTTGCCATTTGCGAATTGCAAGACTCCTGCGGTCACAAACATGTTGGGCATCTTCAGGGGATAAAGCGTCCGATGCACCTCATTGAGTAACTCTCCGGGCGAGCCTCCGTTTGTTAGCCGACTGCGAATGGAGGTCTTGAACATGGCCATCAGCACACCTGACGACACTCCGTGTCCTGAGATATCTGCGATGTAGCTGATCCAACCCTGCGGGTATTCGGCAATGTCCACGAGATCACCGCCTACTTCTCCGCTTGCGAACGAAGCGCCGAACACCTCGAATCCTTTAACACTTCGCTCGAACGTCGGAACCAGGGATCGATGAATTTCGCGCGCCAATTCGATCTCGGTTTGAATTCGAAAGTAACGATTCCCTTCTCGGCGCATGAATCTTACAAAGAGGATGTAAGCGGTAACCATCGTGATGATCGCCCAGAATCCCAGGACAGAGTTCTGCTTCTGAAGAGTGTCTCTGTCCCGGATGATTTGCAGATGAAAAGAAGCATAAAAAGCCCAGAAAGCAAATGCATGGATGAGCGCCCAAACAGGCAACCATCGAAACTTTCGCAGGATAGAAAGCAACGCATATCCGATCGCAAACACTCCGTAGATGCAAATCACCGCGACAGTGGAGATAATGCTTACTTTGGCGCCGGTGATCAGGAGTTGCACGAAGCCCATGCTGGCAAACAGCGTAAAGACTCCCGACAACATTGCGATGCGCGAACTTATCGGAATCGACTTCCAGAATTGAGCGCGCGTTTGTACGTGCGAGTTCGGTTTTGTGGTGCTAATTTGCGTTTCTCCTTGATTGGGAGTACGCAATGTTAAGGTGCCGGTTCGATTTGGACAATAAGAAAAGGGCACAGAGTATGTGCCCTTCTTGGTTTCGTTGAATTGATCGCTAGCGCAGCGCTGCAAGAACGATCACATCTTCGGAAGTCGGAACGCTCTTCGCCATCTCGGCTTCGCGACGGGTGATCTTGAACTCACGACCGGCTCTCTCGCCCTGAAGCCAGATCTGCGAGAGGAAGTACTGGTCTCCATACTTGTGGAATACAAGGCGGCTGTTCGCCGAAGGATTCAGAGCTTCTGCATTGTTAGCCGAAGCCAGCATTTGATTTGTCTTTCCGCCGCGAATCGCCAACACACTGCTCGCGCCGGTTGAGATCGACTGAATACTGTACTCACCAGCAGGCAGAGTTGACTTTCCAACCATGAAGTCAAAAGGAACATTCGCCTTCACGTTCACGCTTTGTGCGTTTGCGCATGCCGCCACGAGCAACAGGCCAAGAACGCCAACCAGACTTACGATTTGCCGTTTCATATTGCCTCCGTTTCGTGTGAGGCGGTGGAAGCAATGCGCTATTTGCCGTATCGCCTTCACTGCTCCTGCTCTTCGCTTCCGTCTCTACACTTCTCGCCGAGAGTAAGTGCAAGCTGCATGCCAAAGCTGTTTGAGATTCCTGATTGTCACGCGAGACCGACGCAAATCGATGAGCAGATTGGACATTGCGTTCGCTTATGCTGAAACTGTGAAGTCTGAGTTGCCACAAATGTTTTTGCGGCGCGAACCGAACGGTTAATTCGATCCAGGAATTTGAACCGATGGGTTGAGATCGTCAGCCGCTCATCAGAAAGAGGAGCGGATGATCTGGTTTCGGATGCGCCTGCCAAAACTTGACCAGTACGGAATAGACCACCAAGCCGATCTCACCTTCCCCCAACAGAACAAAGGCAAGCGATTGTTTCATCAAATTCCGCTGAGTGAGGCCAACCACAACGCTGATTGGATTCAGCATGTCCGCAAGAAAGGCGATGCTGTTGGCAATGGCCGTCGCTCCACGCGCCTCGATTACATAATCATCACCTTCGCGCGTCACTTTGACGCGCAGAGACGAATAGAATTCGCTGCGATTGTCCATCAGGCGCACAAACAGGAAAGCGGTGTGACCATGGAGCTTCAGGTGGCTCTGCACCTTGCGTTTGAGATCCGCCCGATAGTGAGAGTCATCAGCATGATGCGGAATTAAGTTCACCTTCTTGTCGCGAATCGAATTCCACAAGCGCTCAGATTCGTCGTCCATAAACTCAAATTGCGCAACGCGCATTTCCGTGGCGCGTAAATATCTGCTCACGCCGCTGAGGGTGAGAAGCAGCAGGATGAAGCAGCTTGCAATGATCACTCCGTCGGGACGTTCAATGACATTTGCGACCAGCGTATAGGCAAAGACCAGAGTGACAATCCAGTAGTAGAGAGCCTTCACATATGAAGCCGGATGCTCCCTTGAACTCTCTCTCCAAAGAGCGAGCGCGACCGCCACGGCGGCAGAGAACATCAGGACCAATACACCGGTAGCGTAGGCACTTCCCTGTTTATCCACGTCAGCCTGGAAAATCACGGTGACGATCACATCGATCGCGAGCAACAGCAGCACCAAGGGACGTCGATAGGCTACCCAGGGAGGCGCCATGCCGAATCGTGGCAAATAGCGTGGGATCAGGTTTAGGAGTCCGGTCATCGCAGAAGCTCCAGCGAGCCAGAGCACAAGAATCGTCGAGAGATCGTAAAGGCTACCGAAGCGATTTCCGATGAGCTCGTGCGCCAGGTAAGCAATGGCTCGTCCATTCGCAGGACCATCTGCTTGGTAAGCACTCTCTGGGATCAACAAGACCGAGACGAAGCTAGAGAGTAGCAACAGCACGCTCATGATCGCCGCCGCAGTGACCAGCAGCTTGCGTGTGTTGCGAATGCGTCCAGCCGGCACCGCGTCCTGGCCTGTCTTATCTTCTTTGCCGCCATCGACCAGCGGCATAACCGAAACTCCGGTCTCGAATCCACTCAGCCCCAATGCCAGTTTGGGAAACACGATGGCTGAAGCCACAAAGAGGGCAGTCCAATCCCCGTGTGCGTGCAGAACCCTCGTCCAGTTCGACAGCAGCTCTGGACGTCGATACACAACAGTGGCGGCGTAGAGCAGCACATAGATATTCAGCAGGATGTACGGAATCGTGGTGGCCGCAACCACGACAATGGCCTCTCGAAATCCGGCGATAAAAACGATAGCCAATAACGCGAGCAGGATAACCGTCACACTGAGCGTGTGCTCGCTGATGAACGGATGCAGATATGGATTTTGCGTTGCGTGCCGGGCGGCGTCCGCTGCCGAGAGCGTCATGGTGATCACGAAGTCGGTTGCGGCGAATCCGAGCAAGATGAGAACAAAGATTTTGCTCTTCCAACCAGAAAACAGGTTTTCTAGCAGCGCGATCGAGCCTTGACCTGCATACGATCGCGCAGCAACCTCCGAGTAGATGGGAACCGCACCAAAGATCGTAACCAGAACGAGAATGCCGGTGGCGGGAAACGAAAGCGCGCCAGCGGCTAGCAGCGCGATTCCAGGTTGATAACCGATCGTCGAGAAGTAATCGACACCCGTGAGCCACAAGACCATGTACCAGGGATGCGTATGATCGGGAGGTTCGGCAACATCTAGCGGGCTCCCGCTGAACAGGAAGCGATACAGCGCGTTGTAGCGCCGCGGTTTAACTTCAGTCTGCGGAATCGTCGTGGCTGGCAAGTTCAAAAAGATGACACCGTAAGCTCCGGGGATACCACAGACTGATGCGGCTCAATGAACTGCGCTTCACCTCGCGCCTGTGACCATGCTCACTTTAGCTCTCTTTGGCGCGATCATATGCCAAGCCTCGCGAATGTGCGCCGCGAGATCTTCATCGCTAATGCGATCGAGTTCGATGCCGACCCAGCCGCGAACGCCGACATAAGGAGGCTTGAAGTAAGTTTTCGGGTCTTCTTTGATCAACGACGCCTGAAGCTCAGCCTGCGTAGCTATCCAAACGGCAACATGACCATCGTTGTGATGATTGTCCGCGAACATAACGAAGACTTTCTTGTGTACGAAGAATGTTGGCTCACCGTGCGAGAGCTTTTCCATAGTGTCGGGCAGAGCAGAGCAGATTCTCCGCACACGCCGCAGATGCTCGCGATCTGAATCGCGCTTTATTCCCCGTACGGTACCCAGATGTTTTTCACTTGAACTGCGTGTTGCAGGAACCATCGGCCCTCCGCCTGATCGGCATTGAACCAATCGATGACCCGGCCCTCGTTGCTAAACACTTGCTTCAAATTTCCGACCGACAGCAACTTTACCTGCGCTGCGCTTGCCGCGTCGGTAAATGACCAGATGGCATCGACATCGTCGTGTTCGGCAAGTACCTTGGTCAACTCCGCAGCGCGTCCGGTCACGATGTTCACCACGCCACCGGGCAGATCGCTGGTATCAAAGAGCTGATACAGATCGCTGGTGATCAGCGGATAGCGCTCGGATGGAATTGCCACAACGGTATTGCCCATTGCGATTGCGGGAAGTACGAGCGACAGGAATCCCAATAGTGGAAGATCCACAGGCGTGACAATGCCAATCGTCCCGACCGGCTCGTTCATGGCGATGGAGACGTTGCGGAACGGGGGGTTGTGCACGGCGCCATCGAACTTGTCGGCCCATGCGGCGTAGGAAAACACGCGTTCAATGCTGTGAGGGACTTCGCGTGTGGCCTGCTTCTCGCCCATTACTCGCGCCAACCGCGCGCTTATCTCAGCAGCCCGCTGCGAGAGGTTCTCGCCAACGTAATACAGCACTTGCGCGCGATTGTGAGCCGTCGCCTTCGCCCAGCCTTCAGCCTTACGTGCGGCCTCAACGGCATTGCGAATGTCTTTTCGGTTCCCCAGTGGGGCCTCGCCGAGCAGAGCTCCATCGCTCCCATGAATCGGATAGCTGTATCCCGAATCGGGACGCGCCTGTTTGCCGCCGATATAGAGTTTCACCGTGCGGTCGATGGCAGGGCCGTCCGACCTGTCATCTTCCTCTTCGGTTGCTTCGACGGCTGGAGGTGACGATTTTGGAAGCGCGGCGGCCTGCTTGAACCAGAGCGGCTCCAAATATTCGAGGAGCCCTTCCCTTCCCCCCTCGCGACCGTAGCCACTTTCGCGATATCCACCGAAGCCGCAGGCTGCGTCGAAGAGATTCGTGCTGTTCACCCACACCACACCGGCTTTAATCTGCGAGGCAACATGCAGGGCGACGTTAATGTTCTCGCTCCACACGCTCGCGGCAAGGCCGTAGGTCGTGTTGTTCGCGAGCTCTATGGCTTCACGCAACGTACGGAAGGTCATCGCGGCAAGCACGGGACCGAAGATCTCTTCCTGTGCGACCGTCGAACTTGGATGGACGTTCGTGAGCAGCGTGGGCGGATAATACAGACCTTTCACGGGCAATTCTGTGCCCGGCTGATTGCAGATTGCGCCCTCGGCCACGCCCTGATCGACCAGCTTGCGAATACGTTCGAGCTGCACCGGAGCGACGATGGCTCCAATGTCGATGGCTTTATCGAGTGGCGAGCCCACGCGCAGCGTCTCCATGCGTGCGCGAATCTTTGTGACAAGTTCTTCTGCGATGCTCTCCTGCATCAGCAAACGCGATCCGGCACAGCAGACCTGTCCCTGGTTGAACCAAATGCCATCGACAAGCCCTTCGACCGCACTGTCGAGATCGGCGTCGTCGAAGATAATGAACGGCGATTTTCCACCAAGTTCGAGCGACAACTTCTTATGACTTTGCGCAGTCGCCTTGCGAATAGCGCGCCCGACTTCCGTTGATCCCGTAAATGCAATCTTGTCGACGTCGGGGTGCTTGACCAGCGCTTCGCCCGTGCGTCCATCGCCGGTCACAATATTGACGACACCTTTGGGCAGTCCGATCTCTTGACAGATTTCGGCAAAAGCCAGCGCAGTGATGGGCGTAAACTCCGCGGGCTTCAAGACGACCGTATTTCCGGTCGCAAGCGCCGGGGCAATTTTCCACGCGAGCATCAGAAGCGGAAAGTTCCACGGAATCACCTGCCCCACAACTCCGCAAGCAACGTATCCCGGAAACTCCTGATACAGGAGCTGCGCCCAGCCGGCATGATGGTAGAAGTGCCGTGCAACCAGTGGAATATCGATATCTCGGCTTTCGCGAATCGGTTTGCCGTTGTCGAGGGTTTCCAGCACTGCCAGCCGACGCGAGTGCTTTTGCACTTGTCGCGCCAAGGCGTACAAATATCGTGCCCGCCCGTGTGGCGCGAGCGAGTTCCATTGCGGGAAGGCCGCGCGAGCCGCCTTGACGGCAGCTTCTATGTCGGCTGCGCTTCCCTGCGCAACGCTGGCGAGCTTGTCTCCAGTCGACGGATCCGTGGTGTCGAAGTACTCACTCCCGATCGGTTGCTGCCACGCCCCGTTGATGAAGTGCCCGAACTTGCGCTTGTGATGATCAAGCCAGGCGAGGGACTCTTTCGCGTCCTCCAGCGCCGGACCGTATTCCATCGAGGCGAACTTTTCGGCAATTTTGCTCATCGACTCAATCTTCCGTCCATTCTCACGCGATTGGATGTCTGTAATCCGCCGAGTAACGACCGGTTGCGTAGTACTCGAGCTGCCTTTCAATGTCTGCAAGCATTCCGCTGGCGCCAAAGCGGAAGAGGTTCGCGTTGAGCCAGGGTTCGCCGAGTTCATCCTTAATCAGGGCGAGCCAATCGAGCGATTGCTTGGCCGTACGAATCCCGCCTGCAGGTTTGAATCCAACGATCATTCCAGTGCGCGCGGCGTATTCGCGGATTGCCCGGACCATCACAAGTCCCACTGGTAAGGTTGCGTTTACCGTTTCCTTGCCAGTAGAGGTCTTGATGAAGTCAGCGCCAGCCATCATTGCCACCATGCTTGCGCGGGCAACGTTGCGTAGCGTGACCAAGTCCCCGGTGCCGAGAATTGCCTTCATGTGCGCCTTGCCGCAGGCTTCCTTGAAAGTTGCGACCTCATCGTACAGAGCCTGCCAGCTTCCACTGAAAACGTGTGCGCGAGTAATGACGATGTCGATCTCGTGCGCTCCGGCTTCCACGGAGCGACGAATTTCGCCCACGCGTTCTGCGAGCGGCGATAGGCCCGCGGGAAATCCGGTAGACACCGCCGCCACGTTGATCCCACTGCCCTTCAGTGCGCGGACCGCGGTCTCTACAAAGCTGTGATACACGCATACGGCGGCAACTTTGAGCTGGAAATCGTCGAGTCCCAACTGCTTCATGATCGATTGCTGCACCGGCTGCTTTGCCTTTGCGCAAAGGCGAAGAACACGCTGATGGGAGTCGTCGCCGGAGAGTGTGGTCAGATCCATACAGCTGATGGCCCGCAACAGCCACGCCACCTGCCACTCTTTTTTCACTGTGCGCCGCGCGACCAGCGTCTGTGCCCGGCGCTCCACCGCGCTGGTGTTCACGCGAATATCTTCCACCCAATCCAGGTTGAGAGGTACGCCGCGGTTGGGTTGCAGCTCGCCTTTCTGGGTCGGCGTCGCGTGCGCCTCGGCTATGCGGCGTTCAAGGTCGGTTTTCACCGCCATAAGTGTTCTCCATTAAACGGACATCCAGGATTCATAAGGAAGTTTCAGGTGGGACTCGTATTAGACAATGATACGCCTCGCATTCCTGGAGTGATTTTGGACTCCCGAAAACTGGAGCCGAGTCCGAAAATGCCACCCCGCCCCCTCCCCTACTTCTTTTTGTGCAAAATCCCTCAAACAAACGACTTGGATTGAAAATGCAACGATTTTTCCCAATTTGAACCGCAAGATCTTGTGTTTTAAGGATGGTTGATCCGGCACATCTTGCGGATTGCTTCTTCCATTTTTAGTAAGTGAGCGATTGCGCTTGCCGGAGGAAGCCGGAACTGACTTGCTCAAGTCAGGTCTCTCCCAGTTTGGAACTGGCACTCGCTCCATGTTCTCTTGTTATGACATCGAGCAAATGGAAGTCAATAGCGCGTTTGGGCTGCATCCGTTGCTCGCTGGTGGCTAGCACGATGAAGGAAAGACGGGATTTAAGGCACGGTGCCATCGGAGTAGTTCGGCGCGCCTCAGCAACTGCTTTGTTTTCAACCAGCGTTAGAACTACGGATTTCTATCCGTTGCTCTCACAAATCTGTGGAAATTTCCATAAGATTGGCGCGTATAGGCTCTCGATGTCGGTAGACACGCATTTGATGCCAGTTGGTGCTAAGTGGTGTATATTGGTTACCATGCCAGCTACAAAGCAACAACGGGGACAAGATAAGAACACAGTCCGCCGAAGCGTATCTATCCGGTCGGAAGTTGATACGAAGATCAAAACTCTGGCGCATCAGCAGAACCGAAGCGCTAATCAAGTGATCGAGAGTCTGATCGAAACCGGGCTCGAAGCCAAGGAGTCTGAGAAACGGCGTTTCTTCGAGCTCGCTGAAAAATTTCGCACTGCCAGCGTTCCGGAAGAAGTTAAGGCGGCCAAAGACGAACTCGCTCGTATGATCTTCGGAAAGTAGATGCCGAAGATCCAATGGGACGCCCTTCCGGCCGCGATTCGTGATCATCTCCTCGATCGAGCCCGCGAACGTGAGGTTTCGTTCGACGATCTCTACAAGCTGAAGCTCTGGCGGGAGAGCAACCCCGATGCTCCCATGGTCCCTGGTACAAGGACTTTGGCTCTTTCAAGCTGTGCGGCGAGGGCAAATACCCGAAGACTTTTCTTCTGAGTGAACAAAGCGCAAAAGGCCAAAAGATAGAGTGATTCTCTGCCCTGCTCGCCTTCTCTACGGGGACGAGTCCAACGGCATTCGTGACCACGCTCCTGCATCGTTGTTGTAAACTTTTCCGTTTCACAATGTTCACCTACCATTGGCTTTCCGCCGGAAGGTCCGGCGAGTACTCAGTAAAAGCGATTCCTTTAAGGAGCGATTCGATGCGTAGACTCCTGAGCCTTGCGCTCGGAATGATTTGCAGCACTGCCATCATCTCGGCACAGACAGCCGATGAGCTGGTCGCCAAGAATCTTGACGCAAAAGGCGGCGTCGAAAAGATAAAGTCGATTAAGTCGTACAGGTTCTCAGGCAAGTTCCAGCAGGGTAGCTTCACTGCGCAGGTCGCGCAGGAAGCGAAGGCGCCCAACAACATCCGGGAGATGTTTACCCTGCAGGGCATGACACAGATTCAGGCTTACGACGGCAAGACCGGCTGGCAGATCTCGCCTTTTCAGGGCCGACGCGACCCTGAGATGCTCGGCGAGGATGATCTGCGCGACGTCGTTGAGGACGCCGACTTCTACGGTCCGTTGGTGGATTACAAAGAAAAGGGCAACACCGTCGAGTATCTCGGCCACGACAGTGTGGACGGTGACGATGTCTATCGCCTGAAAGTCACGCTCAAGAACGGCGACATCGTCTACTACTACCTCGATCCCGATACCTACATTGAGATTCGGACTGAGCGCCAGCAGTTCATCCGCGGCGCGGTCAAGGAGAACCAGACTGACCTTGGCTCCTACAAGCAAGTAAACGGTGTCTTCTTTCCATTCTCGATCGCCAGTGGTCCGAAGAATCGTCCCGACCAAAAGGGCACGGTGACGATTGAAAAGATGGAAGCCAACGTCGATATTCCGGATACGGGATTCAAGATGCCAACAGCTCCTGCGGCTCCGGCTGCTAAGCCTGCGGGCAAGCCGGGCGTGTAATAGAGAGTTCTAGTGGTACTCACTTCCCAATTGACAACCAAAAGGGACGTGACTCTCAGAGGCCAAGCACTAGTCAAACGAAAGATCTGGCAGTACACCGAAAGGATTTCTGCGAAATGACTTCAAGAGCCAAATTGGGAAACCACTTCCGCGCCGCAGCGCTCATCCTGTTGTCCCAAGCATTTCTCACTGGCACAGCCCTCGCACAGCAAGCCGAGCCGAAGCCCGTCCGCTTTGATGCGGGAACCATCTCCGGACTGCCCGCGCGCAACATTGGCTCTGCAACAATGTCCGGGCGCGTGGCGGCTGTGACTGCTTTCACTGACAAAGGCCGCCTAACCGTCTTTGCGGGAGCCGCGAGCGGCGGAGTATGGAAGTCGGTGAACGGAGGCAGCAGCTTCCGTTCGGTCTTCGACCAGCCATCGGCGCAATCGATTGGGGCATTGGCAGTTGATCCTACAAACACGAGGATCGTGTGGGCCGGCAGCGGCGAAAGCTGGATGCGTAACAGCGTCTCGATCGGCGACGGCATTTACAAATCCACCGATGGCGGGGAGAACTGGTCCAACGTTGGCCTGAAGGATTCCGAGCACATTGTGAAGGTGATCGTGAACCCGAAGGACGGAAACACGGTATTCGTGTGCGCAACGGGATCGGCCTTCGCCGACAACGATGCCGGCGGTGTTTACAAGACAACCGATGGCGGCAAGAACTGGCGCAAGGTGCTCGCTGGCGCGAACCGTTCAACTGGCTGCGGGCAGATGTCGATGAGCACGCAAGAGCCGAACACACTCTATGCGACGACTTGGGACTTTCGGCGTCAGCCCTGGACCTTCCGCTCCGGCGGTCCTGGCGGTGGAGTCTTCAAATCCACCGACGGAGGAGATCACTGGAACGAGATCACTGAGACCAGTGCGAAAGGCTTGCCTGGGAAACCTTATGGGCGCATCGCGATCGCGGTAGCTCCGTCGAAGCCGCAAACCGTGTACGCGATGATTGAGTCGAAGGCCAGCGCACTCTATCGCACCGATGATGGCGGGCAGAACTGGAAGAAGCTGGACGCCAGCCAGTACATGGTGTGGCGTCCCTTCTATTTCGCCAATCTAATCATCGATCCGAAGAATGAGAACAAGATCTTTAAAGTCGATCTGGTGTTGTTGCTCAGCGTCAACGGGGGCGAGAGCTTCAGTGCGGTTTCAAATCAGGCCCACGGTGACTTCCACGATGTTTGGATCAATCCCGACGATCCCAACGTGATTTTCGCGACTGATGACGGCGGGTTGTGGCGCAGCTTCGACGGGGGAACGCGCTGGGAACATCAGATGAACCTTCCCGTCTCGCAGTTCTATCACGTAAGCGTCGATAACCAGATTCCCTATCACGTTTATGGCGGGCTGCAGGACAACAGCTCATGGGTCGGCGATTCGTCTTATCCGAGCGGCGTGACGAACTCGCGTTGGGAAAACATGTATGGCGGCGATGGATTCTGGATGTGGGAGGATCCCTCCGATTCTAACTACATTTACGCGGAGGCTCAGGGTGGCGAGATCGGCCGCGTAAATCGCTGGACGCATGAATCACGCGCGATTAAGCCCTATCCGCAATATGGTGAGAAGAAGCTCCGTTTCAACTGGAACACTCCAATCCAGATCAGTCCGAACGACAAGGACACCCTCTACCTAGGCGCGCAGTTTCTCTACCGCTCGCATGATCACGGACAATCGTTTGAGCGAATCTCTCCTGACCTGAGCACGAACGATCCGGAAAAGCAGAAGCAGGAAGAGTCCGGTGGCATCACGGTCGATAACTCTGCCGCAGAGATGAATACGACCGTCTATACGATCTCCGAGTCTCCAAAGAATGGACAACTCATCTGGGTTGGAACCGACGACGGCAATATCCAGATCACGCGCGATGGCGGGAAGAACTGGACGAACGTGGCCGGCAACGCTCCGGAAATCGGCAAGGGATCTTGGATTACCTGGGTAGAAGCCAGCCGCTATGACGAAGGCACAGCCTACGCGGCGGTTGATCGCCACATGTATGGCGACATGACTCCGCACATTTTCAAAACCACTGACTACGGCAAGACGTGGAAATCGATCATGGCAAGCGACAGCGGCGTTCGCGGCTGGACGCATGTCATAAAAGAAGACCTTGTTAATCCGAACCTTCTCTTCGTCGGAACCGAGTTCGGGTTCTTCGTGAGCAACGACGGCGGAGAGCGTTGGGCGCAGTACAAAGGCAGCAACTTCCCCGCGGTGGCGGTTGATGACCTCGTGATTCAGCCGCGAACCAACGATCTGGTGTTGGCGACTCACGGGCGCGGTATCTGGATCATCGACGACATCTCACCTCTTCGCTCGCTCACCCCGGAGATCATGCAGCAGGAAGCTGGATTCCTTCCCATGCCGCAAGGAACGCAGTGGCTTGAGGTCTTTGCGGGATGGCCTGAGGGCGCAAACTCCTTTAACGGTCCGAGCCGCCCAGACGTTGCTACGATCCCCTACTATCAGCGCACGCGCCATATCTTCGGCGATTTGAAGATCGAGGTCTTCGACTCTCAGGGCAAGCTGGTCGATACGGTTTCCAGCAGCAAGCACCGCGGTGTAAATCGGGCGCAATGGTCGATGCACTTGAAGCCCCCGAAGGTACCACCAGCGGCCAGCGCGTCGTTTGGCGCGGCGTTCGGACCACGCGTTCTTCCTGGAACGTATACCGTGAAGATGACCAAGGGCGATAAGGCCTACGAGTCAAAGATCGACGTTGTACTCGATCCGCGGATGAAGTTCAGCGTGGAGGATCGCAAACAGCAGTTCGATTTAGCCACCAAACTGGCCGCCATGCTCAATCACATGAGCTGGGCGGTGGATGCGATCATTGCAGTGCGCGACACTGCGAACCGAGATGCGAGCCAGCTCAAAGACAAGGATTTACTGAAGCAGAAGCTCATTAAACTAGCAACCGACTCGGATGCCATTCGCAGCAAGATTGTCGCAACCAAAGAAGGAGGCGCCATCACCGGCGAGGAGCGGCTGCGCGAGTTCCTGGCGGGCCTCTATAGCGACGTAAACGGGTATGAGGGTAAGCCGACCGATTCGCAAGTGGCACGCACCGATGTTTTAAGGCGGGAGCTCGAAGATGTAATCGGCGAGTTCCAGAAGCTTGCCACGCCGCAATTGGATTCGCTCAACAAGCAGTTAGCGGCAAAGAAGCTGCAGCCCGTCAGATTGATCCCAGAACAGGAATGGCAGAAAGCCCAGGATGCGGCCGAAGGCGGAGGAGCGGCGGCTCCCAGTGCGATGGGCATGCGGGAGATGGATTAGGTCTTTACAAACTTGACGCTTAATAGCACTGTCATCCTGAGCCCTTCTTTTGGGCGAAGGATCTCCCGAGAAATTTCGGACCTAATTGCTGCGTCTCGGCTTTTTCACGACGTTCTTGGCCGAAAAGCCAATTGAGTGCAATTACGTTCGACGCATCGCGGGAGGTCCTTCGGCCAACAGAGGGCCTCAGAATGACAGTTCAACAAGGGATCCTATGACCGATCTTCCAAGGCTGGCAACCAAGATTCACATTATCGAGGATCACGAAGCCACGGGCGATATTGCCTCCGCATACGACTTCTGGCGGACTGGATCTGGACGGCAGCAGGTTCCGGGGATCATCAAGTGCTTTGGAGCGCGGCCTGACTTTCTGCGTCAGGTTGTGGAGTTCTCAAACACTGTTCACTTCTCGGAAGGGCATCTCACCAGGCGTCACAAGGAGATGCTCGCTACCTATGTTTCTTCTCTGAACCGCTGTCCGTATTGAATCGACAGTCATGCCTACTTCCTGCGGGTTCAGGGAGCATGCGATGAGACTGTGGGCGCCATTGCCCAAGGAAAACTGGAACAGGCTGGTCTCGCGGCAGCCGAGCGAGCGCTACTCAACTATGCGCAATTGATCACGGAGTCAGCCAGCCGTTCCACTCACGAAGACGTGGATAAGCTGAGGCAGGCGGGATGGAGCGACGACCAGATTTCGGAGGCGGTGTACGTAATTGCAATATTCGCCTTCTTCAATCGGGTGGCTGATGCCTTTGGGGTGCCCTCCCAGAACTATCTCCAGACAGGTAGGCTCACTCCATGAGACCCCATCATGCGGTCCCAGGGCGGATTTGTGCCATTTCGGCACAATTTAAGATTTGCCTTTAAGCCCGCTTCTCAGCTAGCTTATGCGCATGCGGTACTCTGCCTTCGCGGTGCCGCCGGCCTCGCACCGCATGTTGCTCTCTGTGGTTTTTCTATGCCCGGCCATTCTGTGTGGTCAGTTCATGGGCACTCCACAACAACAAGCTCCAGCGCGGTATGTGCTCACTGGAACTGTCGTCAGCTCCTCCACCGGCGGCGGCATTCCTTACGCTTTGGTGCAAGTAGATCAGAGCGCCAAGCTGGCTGACCAGAATGGGAATTTTCGTTTCGATAGCCTGGTCTCCAACACGGTCAACCTGCAGGCACACAAGCCAGGCTTCTTTGAGGAGAATGAAGTCAACGACACGCACGCGCCGAACACGGTGACGCTCTCCTCCCCTTCTACGAATGTACTAGTGCGATTGGTGCCGGAAGCGGTAATCAGCGGACATGTTGAAAACCCTGAGGGCGAGCCTCTTAATGGCTTGCCTGTCCGTTTGCGCCTTGCGCAAATCGTTAATGGGCGGAGAATGTGGCAGCAACAAGGGAGCCGTCAAACCGACGATGATGGCAACTTCCACATCGCAAACCTAAGGCCCGGCACGTATTTTGTCCAGGTAGGACCAAACCCCAGAGCGCGCCCAGTAGGCGAGCAGGACAAATCCGAAGTAATTCCGGCTCTCTACTATCCCGGTGTACGCGAATTGAGCGCCGCCACACCTTTACGTCTTCTTCCTGGCCAGCGTGTCAATCTTGAATTCGCAACGAAGCGAGTGCCGGCCTACCGCGTCTCGGGTGCCGTCACCGGCGTGACCGGGAACATTGGCGGTCTTACGCTTCTTGACCAGGACGGCGAGAGGAGCGAGGTCGGCATGCGTCTGGACCCCAGAACGGGAAGGTTCGACGCGTTTCCCATTCCGGCAGGAAGCTATCGCCTTCGTTTCAACGGCCGAGATACGGATGCAACGGAACTCTACGCCGACGTTCCAATCAACGTGACTACGAACCTTACAGAACTCCGCATTCCCGTGGAACGCACCATGACCATTCCGGTGGAGTATCAAACGGAGTACAACAAACCCGACCGGACGCCGTTCTCAGGGATAGGCGGAGTTGAGGGCGGGTCCAGAAATCGGCGAATGCGTTCGGCGCAGCTCAAACTGATCTCTCGCAGGCCTCCGTACCAACAGTTTTGGGCATCAAGCCAAACGTCCGGAGGAGCTGAGGCGTTTCGCGGACTTGAAGCCGGCACATATGACGTAGAAGTCGAGTCCATCGGCTCCGGCTACGTCGCGTCAGTGACCTGGGGTGGGAGGGACCTTCTTCGCGAGCCGCTGGTTTTGGCAGAAGGCTCGGATCCTCAGCCAGTCCAGGTAACAACGCGGGATGATGGGGCGTCACTGAGTGGCTCGGTGCAAATTGGGAACGGCGTCCAGTTCGCGCAGGTGCTGATGATTGACGAAGACGGGGGCGGAGTTCCTCCGCGTCCTTTTTCCGTGAATAGCTCCGGCTCTTTTCAGGTTCAAGGTCTTGCCCCGGGACGTTACGACATCCTCGCATTTGACCGGCTTGATGGAATCGAATATCGCAATCGCGAAGTGTTGGAGGCGTATTTGTCTCATGCTGCGCACGTAACGTTAAGCGCCGACGAGCAAGCTAAAGTAACGCTTGACTTGATTCGCACACAACAACAATGACCTGCAGATGCTTATTCCCGTTATTACTGACTCTGGCAGCGATGCCCGCCGCCTCGCAGCGTGCTCAAAACGCGAGCCAAAGATTCGACGTGAGCGGGAGGGCGGTGAATGCCCTGACCGGAGAAGCTTTGCACACTGCAACGATCCAGCTTTTTCCGACGAATGACCGAGGAAAACCTCTGCGCTTCGAGACTGGCTCGGATGGCTCTTTTGAATTTCACGGCCTCGAGCCCGGGAAATACAGCCTGGTGGGACAGGTGCGAAACTTTCCTCAGCAGTCCTTCGAGCAGCACGAGAATTTCAATACCGCGATCGTGGTTGGTCCTGACAAAACCAGTACGGGGATCATCTTTCGCATGCGTCCGGAAGGCGCCATCACCGGCAGGATACTCGACGAACATAACGAACCTGTCCGCGAAGCACAGGTGCTGCTTTTTCAGCGAAATACCGATACGGGAAAGCGGTTAATCGAACAGAGATCGCAGACGATGAGTGACGATCAGGGCGAGTACCGTTTCAGTCACCTGCGACCGGGAATGTACTACATTGCCATTTCTGCACAGCCCTGGTATCGACGGTATCTCCAGCCTGTGCTGACGCGGAACCGCGAATCCCCTGCTCCGGCGGCCGACATCGATCCGGCGCTGGATGCCGCTTATCCGATTACCTACTATCCGGGTTCCAGCGAGGCAGATAACGCAGGCGCCCTGATCGTTCACCCCGGAGACCGCCTGACTGCAAACTTTGACCTCACACCCGTTCCCTCGTTGCACGTAACCCTTCTCAACACTCGCAGCGAGATGGATCGCCCCATACAACCCAACTTGCGTGCTCGTGTGTTTGGCGACTCGTGGGTATTCGTTCAGCCAACGATGGGATGGCGTCAGAATGTAATGGAAATGTCGGGCATCGCACCGGGAGATTACTCGCTCAACTTGATGCAGCGTGATGGGACAGAAAACAGGATGTCGGCACAAGACGTTACACTGCGCGGAGATATCGAATTCGATGCCGCTGCAGTCGCAAGTCTCGAGCAGTTGCATGGGCATATCAAGTACGACGGCACACGTACACCACCGAATGCTTTTCTTCAATTCCGTGACGTTAACGCGCGAGGAGGAATGGGCACGCGCCTGGACGAGCACGGTGAATTCAAGCTGCAGCCGCCTCACGCAGGACGCTACGTCGTCGCTCTCGGCAACGCTCCGGGATATGCAATCCGCACCATCTCTGCGACTGGTGCTCGGGTAAGCGGACGCACGCTGGACCTAACCGGATCTGAGCCGGTGGAATTGACTATCGAAGCCTCAGAAGGCGTAGCGCAGATCGAAGGTACCGTTATGAATGGTGCCAAGCCAGTGTCTGGCACGATGGTAGTTTTGGCCCCAGAGGAGATGGCAGATAACGCCTCACTCTTCCGTCGCGACCAAAGCGATAGCGACGGCACGTTCACTCTGCGCGATGTGGTGCCGGGACGATACACAGCAGTTGCGCTTCAGAATGGGTGGGACATGGAGTGGGCCTCCCCCGAAGCGCTACGACCATATCTCGCCAAAGGCACACCAGTAGTGGTCAGTGGCAAAGAGAAGCTCGATATCAAGATTGCAGCACAGTGAGAGAAATCAGAACCAGTCGCTTTTATAGGCTACCCACCAACTGATGAACGCTACTGGGATCGTGGCGAGCAATCCCCACAACAGCGGCAGTGACAGGTCTGCAACCAGGCTAAGCACGAAGAATGTCGTCCAGAAGATTCTTTTTTGCATGCTAGTTCGTCTCCGCATCTTGCCGGACTGCGAGCACTGCAGCTCCGCGAATCCCGTCACGCTTTAGTGTTTGCAGCGCCTCGTTGGCTTGCTCCAGGGAAAAGATTTGGATTTGCGTGTGAATTGGAATCTCGGCAGCCACGCGCAGGAAATCAAAGCCGTCTTGGCGCGTGTTGTTGGCTACGCTGCGGATCTTTCGCTCCCAATAAAGCAGATCTTATGGGAACGAAGGAATTGGACTCATATAGATTCCGCCGAGCACCAGGGCTCCACCACGCTTCAGATTCTTGAGAGCCGCCGGAACCAGCTCGCCGGCTGGCGCAAAAACGATGGCAGCATTAAGCGGCATAGGCGGATCGTCATAAGCGCCGCCCACCCATTCAGCACCGAGCTCAGCCGCTAGCTTGCGATGCTTCTCTTCCCTTGTGGAAACCGCAACGCGCATGCCCCAGTGACGCGCGACCTGAATGCAGACGTGGCCGGCCGCGCCGAAGCCGTAGATACCCAGTTTGTCACCGGACTCGAGTTCCGCGAGGCGCAACGCGCGAAATCCAATGATGCCGGCACAGAGCAATGGCGCGGCTGCGAGAGCGCTGAACTTATCGGGAATCGGATACACGAACTGCTCTGGCGCCACGACGTACTCGGCATAACCACCATTAGCCGTCCAGCCGGTGTAGAGCGCGTTGGGACAGAGGTTCTCTTTTCCACGCAAGCAGAACTCACAGCGTCCGCAAGTGCGATGCAGCCAGGGGATGCCCACACGCGCTCCTACAACATACTTGCCGGCATTTGTGCCCGTACGGACCACGCGTCCAACCACTTGATGTCCAGGTATGACTCTGGGCAATTTCAGTGCAAGCTCACCCTCCACGACATGCAGATCCGTACGACATATTCCGCAGGCGCTTACTTCGACCAGAACCTCATCGTCAGCAGGTTCAGGAATCGGCACTTCCGACAGCACGAGTGGACTAGTGTCGATGGCTGCCGGTCGGGAGAGGACCATTGCTTTCATTGTGCCGCTCATTCGCTTACATTAAGACATCCTTACACGAGACACGAGGACTGGATGATCGTCGCCACCGACTATCCTGAAATTATTGTCGACAACTCACCGCTGCGCATGTTTCTCGCGGCGCCCAGGACTGAAGAGAAGCGGAAATTTCCTGGCGTCATCTTCTACTCCGATATCTTCCAGCTCACTGGGCCCATGCTACGCGCCTGTGTGCGGCTCGCGGGATACGGATTTGTCGTCGCGGCTCCTGAGATTTATCACCGCATCGAGCTGCCCGGCTCGGCGATTCCATTTGACGATGCGGGACGTACTCGCGGATTGAAAAACGCTTCGAGCACTGAGGTCGCAGAATTCGACCGAGACTGTCGGGCGGTTGTCGACTACCTGGCACAGCACCCGCTGGTGTCTCCAACCAAGTTGGGAGCCGCGGGTTTCTGCATCGGCGGGCATCTCGCCTTTCGGGCGGCGCTTCAGCCTGATGTGCGTGCAACGGTTTGCTTTTATGGCACGGGTATCCACGATGGACGCCTGGGAAAGGACACAGATGCAGAATCGTTACAGCGCGCCGGAGATATCAAGGGTGAGTTGCTGATGATCTTTGGCGAATCCGATCCTCATATCCCGAAGGAAGGACGAGAAAAAATCCGGACTGAACTTCAAGAAGCGGGAACGAGATATCGAGTTAAGCTCTACCCTGCCGAGCACGCATTTATGCGCGACGAGGGACCGCGGTACGATCCGGAATGCACTGATCTTGCATTCGCCGAGATGATGCATCTGTTCCGCAGTACTTTTGGCGAGAGCTCAGGAATCGCGGCATAGGACCGCGACTTCCGTGCATCCAAGCTAGCGTCGCGACATTTGCCTCCGATTTCTCCTTATTCGCATGCGTAAACGAATTCAGATCATTTTTATCGCCTTCATCGTTCTGGCTGGAATACGGCTGCTTCTTATCTACCGCGAGCGTCATGCATCGGTACCTGCGCCAAACGCCCGTCAGACCCCCACTCTGAACGCCGATGACTACGTTGTGCCTACGCAAGTGCATTCGACTGATTTCAAATCGGCGAAGGAAGATCTAAGTGGCAAGACGGTGTGGGTGAAGGCGGGAAATCAGGTCACTTACTTTCCCTATGCGGCTGGACATGTCGATTTCAAGCATTCTGCCGGATTGCTCCCACCGATGAAGAAGCTTCAAATCACAAATGTGATCCAGAGTGTGGCTCCGGATGCGAATGCGGAGGAAATTGCTCCGGGAGTACGAGTCAGGGCGCAGCGGGTTCTTGCGGTCTTCAAGCCTGATGGAGAGACGAAGTCCTACGTCGTAGGCATCGGCGGCAATCGAGGTGGCGATTACACGCTCTACATCAACGACATGTTTTTCTTCGAGGATCCTCACCAGCTATACAAGCATTGGACGCGCGACGTATGGTCGGCCATCGATCAGCATCAGGCCCTGAAAGGCATGAGCGAGCTGCAGACGGCGCTTGCTCTCGGCGCCGGAGTTCCGGAAGGAAGTGGAGGAGACTTCGGCAATCGCACTTTGAGATTCGACAACAACGGCCATCCCGTAACTGTTACCTTCGAACGCAATCACGCTACACAAGTGGTCCCAGGATCTTGAGGAGTTAGCGCACCGAAAAATGAATTAGGGTAATCTCATCCTGCGGAGGGAGCAACGAACAATGATGCTGGATTGGAATGAATATCAAAAAGAGTTGATGACGACGATTGGAAAGATCGCGCAACTAAGCCCTGAAACCGTCAGCGGTTACCAAGCTCTGCACGCTGCTGGGAAGAAGACGAATCATCTCGGCGCAAAAACGCGCGAATTGATCGCGCTGGCCGTTGCGGTCACAACGCATTGTGACGGCTGTATTACGGTTCACACGAGTAACGCTATCAAGGCAGGCGCAACGAAAGAAGAGATTGCCGAAGCACTCGGCGTAGCAGTAGCGATGAACGCCGGAGCTGCTCTGGTTTACAGCGCGCGCGTAATGGATGCTTACGCTGCGAAGACGGAAAATGAGCCTGTAGCGGCCACACGCTGAGAGCAGATCCTGCGACCTGCGTCCCTCGGCTACAACGGCTGGGAGGCAGGCCCGCACCGGGTCGAAATGTCTTTGCAGCTCTGGTTGTTACCAAAGTTCTGCCACAGTGATATCCCGGCTGTAATTCCCTGCAAGTGCCGTCCCTAGAGACGTTCATACGCTTGGTACAACACACCAAAGCCTCGCAAACCGGGGCTATCCCTCTGATTTCCGAATGTTAGACTCTAGGAAAGGCTATGGCGAAGGAAGAGCATGGCGGAATACCTGGTCAATACCGCCGACGAGCGCGGACATGTCTCTGAGTACGTAGAGCACGGGGCCTCGGTTGCCGAGGTTCGCGACCGCTTTGCGCAGCAGGGGCTGCTTGTCACTTCTATCAAGCCCCGAGGGATTCTCGGAACAACCCGGTCTGGGCCCCAAAAGAAGCTCAAACTCGAGCAATTTGTCATCTTCAACCAGCAGTTTCTGACTCTTATTCATGCGGGACTGCCGATCCTGCAGGGCCTGGATCTGCTCAGTAAACGCCAAAAAAATCGTTACCTGCGCTCCGTTCTTGAGAATGTTCGGCAACGCGTTCGTACCGGCGAACTGCTTTCAGAAGCGTTTCGGCACGCGGCTCCCGGCGCGGTCTCAAAGGTATACACAACTACTCTGCTCGCAGGTGAAAAGAGCGGCAACCTCGAAGAGGTGCTGGGTCGATTCATCGCCTTCCAGCGTGTGGCACTTGCCTTTCGAAAGAAGCTGCTGGCATCGCTGGTTTACCCGGCGCTCCTCGTCACCATGGTAATGGTGATGTTCACCTTCCTCCTGAGTTATGTGGTTCCGCAGTTTCAGGGTCTCTATTCCCAATTGGGAAACGGAACCGCGAGCCTGCCCAGCATAACTCTATTTGTGCTCGGCATTGGCGAAGTTGTGAAGCACTGGCTTTGGGCTATCGTCCTCGGACTGGCCGGAGCCGTCTTCTTTCTTTGGCGATGGAGCAAGACCGAAGGCGGATCGATAACCATCGACCGCGTCCGCCTGGCATTGCCGCTCGCGGGAGGCATCTGGTTGAAATATCAGGTAGCGATCTTCTCGCGCACTCTGTCAACATTACTGAGCGGCGGACTTCCTCTCGTTCAGGCTCTTGAGACGGCTGGCAGTTCCATCGAAAGCAAGTTGCTATCGAATGCTGTTCTGCAGTCTGTGCAAAAGGTGCGGGAGGGACTTCCTCTTTCTCGAAGCCTGGAAGAGACCAAGCTTTTTCCTGAATTGGCATTCCAGATGATCGAAGTCGGAGAGTCGACAGGTGCGCTGCCCGCCATGCTCACTTCTATCGCGGAGTTCCTCGAAGAGGATGTGCAAACGGCGTTGAGCGCGGCTTTGGCCTTAATTGAACCCGTGATCCTGATCGTGATGGGATTCGTGGTTGCCACGGTACTGATCGCTTTATACCTCCCGATCTTCTCGCTGGGAGCACAGGTCGGAGGATAGATTTCATATGGCAGATACTGCACTCTTTGTAGGCGGCGCGTCGGACGCGAACTCTGAAGCTCGCGCTCGCGATTTGGCTCGACGCTACCGCCGCGAGTTCGTCGATCTTAAGAACTACCACATTCAGCACGAACTGTTTCGCACCGTCCCTGTAGACCTGATGTTTCGCTACAACTTTGTTCCGTTGGAGGAGCAAGGAGACGAGCTCACCATTGCAATCTCAGACCCGAGCCGTCTGATGATGATCGACGAGATTGGCTTGCTGCTGAACAAGCGCGTTCAGACTAAAGTCGCAACGCTTGTGCAGATCGAAGAGATTCTCAAGAAAACTGAGCAGTCGCAACGCGTTCTCGACGAGGCGACCGAAGGCTTCACCTTCGATGTGGTGCGCGAAGATGAAGCCGGCGACGAGACCATCTCTATCGAGCGGTTGACATCGGAAGAGGACATCAGTCCGATCATCCGCCTGGTAGACACTACCATCTTCACTGCTCTCGAACGGCGGGCAAGCGACATCCACATTGAGACCCAGGACGATTCAGTGATCGTGAAATACCGCATCGACGGCGTCCTGCAGGCGGCGATGCAACCGATCTCCAAGGAGCATCACTCGACGATCATCTCGCGTATCAAGGTGATGAGCGAGCTGGACATCGCCGAGCGTCGCGTCCCGCAAGACGGACGCTTTCGCGTGAAGTACAAGGGTCGATTGATCGACTTCCGCGTCTCCATCATGCCAACTGTGCATGGCGAAAATGCCGTGCTCCGCGTGCTCGACAAGGAGTCGATGAGCGAGAAATTCCGCAAGCTCACGCTCGATGTGGTGGGCTTTGACGAAGATGATCTGCGCCACTTCCGCCGCTACATCAAAGAGCCGTATGGCATGGTGTTAGTCACCGGACCAACCGGCTCCGGAAAGACCACGACCCTGTACGCCGCCCTTAACGAAATCAAGAGTGAAGAAGACAAGATCATCACTATTGAAGATCCGGTTGAGTATCAGATTCGGGGTATCACCCAGATTCCCGTAAATGAGAAGAAGGGGCTCACCTTCGCTCGCGGATTGCGGTCAATTTTGCGTCACGATCCTGACAAGATCCTGGTCGGCGAGATTCGCGACACGGAGACCGCCCAGATCGCGATCCAATCGGCGCTCACCGGCCACCTTGTCTTCACGACCGTCCACGCCAACAACGTCGTGGACGTGATCGGGCGTTTTCTCAATATGGGAGTCGAGGCTTATAACTTTGTCTCAGCGCTGAACTGCATCCTCGCACAGCGGTTAGTTCGCGTAATCTGCGATTCCTGTAAGAAACCGGTCCGGTATTCAGCCGAACAGCTCGAAGCCAGCGGGTTAGAGGTCAAGGAGTGGGGCAGCTTCGTCTTTTACGAAGGTGAAGGGTGTATTGAGTGCGCGGGCACCGGATACAAGGGCCGCACAGCGATCCACGAACTCCTGGATCTGACCGACCGGATTCGTGAGCTGATCCTGGAGAAGAAGCCGACGTCCGAGGTTCGCAAGGCCGCTCGCGAGGACGGAATGCGTTTTCTGCGTGAATCGGCGTTGGCAAAAATTCGCGGTGGTGTAACCACTCTAAAAGAGATTAATAAGGTAACCTTCATCGAGACCTCGCGATAATGCAGAGCCAAAGACAAGCTAAGCCGTGCCTCGCCTGCGAGATCACAACGCAGAGCTTGATTGGCGCGCGTGCCAAGTCAGACGGGAGCGCACTTGACGTGTACACCGCCCGGAGCCTGGATAGAGAGATGGTCCGGCCCTCACTGTGCGCTGGAAATATAACCAATGCTTCCGTTTTGGGCGAGACCATCGCGAGCGCGCTTTCTGCCGTAGGGGGACGAAAGCGTGATGTAGTTGCCGTTATTCCTGACGCGGCGGTCCGCGTATTGTTGCTGGACTTCGACACACTTCCGGAGAAGACTACCGAGGCCGAACCCATCATTCGATTTCGTCTGCGCAAGTCCGTCCCATTTGATGCCGATCAGGCAGCGCTGTCCTTTCAGAGCTATCGAAAAGACGGGGGCATAAAGGTGCTGGCTGCGCTGACGCCACGGGAGGTTCTTCAGGAATATGAAACCGCATTTCACACCGCCGGTTACGAGCCCGGATACGTGCTTCCTTCCACCTTGGCAGCATTGAACGGAGTGGATGCCGACCGGCCAACGCTGCTGGTGAAAGCAGATGGGAATTTCATTTCTGTGGCGATTGCCGATCACAATGAACTCGTCTTCTACCGAATGCTCGATGTAGTTCCCGGAAGGACGGGGACGACGATCGCCGACGAGGTATACCCGTCGATCGTCTTTTTCGAAGACAATTACTCCGCGAAGATCGAGCGCATCCTGCTCTCTTCCGTCTCCGACACGGAGGAATTGAAGCGGGCACTGCAGGAGCAGACCGGAGTTCTACCACAGACGCTCGACACCGGAGTCTATGCTACCGAGAGCTTATCGGGCGATGGTCTTCCCGCTTCGGCGCTGGCCGGAGTGGCAGGAGTGCTGACTCACTGATGAGAATCGCAATCAATCTTGCCTCGCGTCCTTACCAGGACGAACGGGCCTTCTATCGAAACTGGGGCTCAGCGCTCGCTATGGCGATCGTGGTCACGGCGTTGATGGTGTTCGTCTCCGTCCGTCACTACGTGAACACACAAAGAGAGTGGGCCCAAGTCCGGGAGACAGAGGCAAAGCTGGCTGAGCTCAAGAGCGAGGAGGCGCAGGCTCGCCAAATTCTTGCGCAACCGGAGAATCGAGGGACACGAGATCGATCGAACTTCCTGAACGCGGCCATCATACGCAAGTCCTTTTCGTGGACCCGACTCATGGAAGACATGGAGAAGGTAATGCCTTCCGGCCTTCGTGTCGCAGCCATCACGCCTGGCGTGGACCGCAATCATTTTGTACTGAAACTACAAGTGCAAGGGGAGCGACGCGAGGCGGCCGTGGAACTTTTGCGGAACATGGAAAAATCATCCCATTTCCGCTCGCCGCAGCTCAGTACTGAGACCCACACACCAGAATCCAAGAATGGCGAAGGCGCCGTGAAGTCGAATATCTTCACTGCCTACCTTCCCGCCGAACCCCTCGAAGGAGGCAAGTAGATGGCCGACCTCTCTCGAGCGCGTAAACGCATCCTCTACACCATCGTTGCCCTGGGGGTAATCGATGCGGCGGCTCTCATCTACCTGGCACTTCCCTTGCGTGCCGGAGTTGCACAACCAGAGCAGGTACAGCAACAGGCCGAGGAGGAGTACCGTAGACTTAGCCACACGAACGTCCCTCTACGCGGCATCGATCAGAAACTAGCACAAGCTCAGAAAGACAATGCTGCATTCATTGAGAGAAGGTTACCGTCGCGGTACTCCGACGTGGTTGAGGAGTTGGGAAAACTGGCGAATGCCAATCACATCGCGATCGGGTCGATTGGATATACCCCTTCAGCCGGCGACTTATCGGGAGTTCTCAACCTTGAGATGCATGCCGGTCTGGCTGGACAATATGTGAATATCGTGAAGTTTATGAACGCGATCGAACGCGACAAGATGTTCTTTATCATCGACAGTATCGGGTTGACCGGCCAGGGTGCTTCCAAGAATGGGCCGACAGGTGTAGTCCATCTTGATATGAAGCTCGACACATACCTGAGAACGCAAAGCTGAAAATGAAACTAGGTTCGGAAGACAAGAAGAAGGTGTACGCGATGGTCGGATTGTCCGCCGTCGCAGTACTCCTTTTGCTGCGAGCACTCTTGTCGTCTGGTGCGCCTGCAAGTACTGTTGCCGCATCCGCAACAACAAGTGCCTTGAACCGACCCGACAGTAATGCAGTGGGTGGTAGGAGCAAGGCCACTCTGCCCCTTGATCCAACATTGCGGACTGATCTGCTAAAAAATAGTGAAGAAGCCGCCTACAAAGGCACGGGACGTAACATCTTCGAGGACACACTTCCTCCGATTGTGGCTCCAGTGGTAGTCAAAAAGGAAACGCCGCAGCCGCCCCCTCCTCCGCCTGGTCCGCCGCCACCACCCCCGATTCCACTGAAATTCTATGGCTTCGCCAACAAGCCAGGACAGGCGAAGGCCATCTTTCTGGCGAATGGTGACGACATTTTCATTGGCCACGAAGGCGAAATCGTCAATCGCAGGTACAAGATCATACGCATTCATCCAACCCAGGTTGAGATCGAAGATGTGCTGAATAACAACCGGCAGAGTATTCCGCTCACGCCAGGTTAAAGTCGTGCAGAAGAGGCATTCCCAATTCAGGAGCACACGAGAGCGCGGATACGTGCTGCTGGCGATCTTGTTCGCTTTAACCGTGCTGATCGTCGGCTTGGCTGTCGCGGCGCCGAAGACTGCGATCGCTCTGCAACGAACCAAAGAAGACGAGCTTGTTCGTCGCGGACAGCAATACGCGCTTGCCGTTCGACGGTTCTATAAGAAGTTTGGACGCTACCCTTCCAACCTCGATCAACTGGAAAACACCAACAACATCCGCTTCCTCAGACGGCGTTACCTCGATCCTCTTACGGGAAAGGACGATTGGACTCCGATCCAATTCGGACAGGCGAGACCGGCTGTAGGCTTCTTTGGACAAAAGATCACGAACATCAGCGGAGCCAGCCCTTCAGGACCAGGGCTAGGCCCTTCCACTATTGGAACCGGACTTGGAGGACCGAGCAGCTCAACCACTTCCAGCGGTAGCAGTTCTTCGGGAGGGAGCACCAGCGCCGGCAGCAGTACAAGCGGAACGACGGCAACAGGAGTTAATCCGGGAGCGGCAACAGGAGGTAGTCCGGGAGTGGCAACAGGGGGCAGTCCTGGAGCTCCTTCTGGGCCGGCAGGCTCTGCAAGCAATCCATTTTCAAACGATCAGCTAAGCGGGCGCACTTTTGGTGGGGGAGCAATTGTCGGCGTTTCGGTGCCGTCCCAAAAGGAGTCGCTTAAAGAATTTCAACAGAAGAATCACTACAACGAATGGCAGTTCGTTTACGATCCCACCATGGATCCGACGTTGCGAGGAGGTCTCGGTGCAGGAGCTGCTACTGGCATTCCCGGAGCGACCGGGAACCTTCCAGGTCAAACTCCAGGCGGTCTCAATTCCGGACCTCCTGGAACGATTAACCCTACAACGAACATGCCTTCCATGCCCGGCCAACCCACCACTCCCAAATAGGGACCCCCAACGAAAAGGCCCCGCTTTCGCGAGGCCAATGAGTCATACTTTCGAGGAGAGGCTTACACGCTAAAGGACGAGCCGCATCCGCACGTGCTCTTCACGTTGGGATTCTCAAACTTGAAGCCCGCGGCCTCAAGAGTCTCAACATAATCCACGACGCATCCCTGAAGGTACATGAGCGAGGTCGCATCAACGAATACCTTCAGCTCGTCGAAGCTGAAGACCTTGTCCATCATGCCAGCCGCGTTTTCGAAATTCATGGAATAGCTAAAGCCAGAGCAGCCGCCGCCCACTACGCCGATCCGAAGACCCGCCGGCATTGGGTCCTGCTGCACCATGATTTCTTTTACTTTGGCCACAGCTGTGGGCGTGAGCGCCACTGGGGAAGCTTTGGAAGTAGTCTCGATATTGGGTTGTACCGTGGTCGCCATTCTCTTCTCCTCGATGAAGCCTCATTATATCAGCCGCTTAGCGGCAATTAGAAGCACTATGTCTTAGATGGCCCAATAGCGCAGGGGATGCAGATTGTAGATGAGGCAGGGCTTGCCTTTGCATACCATGACCAAGATTCTTGGTCGTAATGACCAGCTTCTGGCTGTCGTACCCGAATCGTGCCGCTTCCAGCGGCACGATAAGCATTGAGCCCGGCACACGGTGCCGATACAAGGGATGGTTATCGGAGCCCTGTAAGGGCGGCACTTCTGTGGTCTACATATCAGTCGCGAAATGCCGGCAGGTGCCGCCCCTACCGGGGCTCGCTTCCACAAAAGCTCCCCCGGCACTTTGGTGCCGGGCTCAGTTCGGGTTCGTGCCGCGAAACGCGGCACGATCGAACTGCCTTCCAGCTGAAGTCAGCATTTGACGCGAACAAGAACCAAATCCTACGTTTGTCTGAGCCCCTACGCGATCACGTACTTCCCCGCATCTATCACCTGGGCAGCGATCTGCTGCCGCAGGGCAATTGTGTTGGTCGGATCATGCTTGAGCAGCCTGCGCAAGATCGTTGTCTGTATGCGGAGGTTGTCGCCTTCAGAAGCGGCAGCAACTACTTTGCGCGCCGCTACCTCGATCCGCGCCATCGCTTCGGACAAGTACACCTGAGTCATCGCAATCGGTAAAGCAGAGCCAGATTCCCCTCGAGACTGGAGCAGCTTCAATGTCCGCAGCAGCACCGAGTCCATCGCGAAGACCTCTATGATGATGTCGGCCAGAGCCGCCATCACTTCCTGCTGCTCTGCTAGTTCCATCATGTACCGCTGGGAAGCCACTCCGGCTGCAAAGAGCGCAACCTTTTTGGCATTCGCTACCAAAGCGCGTTCTGCAGTAAGCTCGCCTTCGGCTTCTTCGTTCATAGACGGGCCTGAAAGGACCTCATCCATCAGCTTCTTGATGGCCGGCATGAGAGCGAGCTGTCCGCTCATCGCTCGTTTCATCAACCATCCGGTGATGATCATTCGATTGATTTCGTTAGTGCCTTCGAAGATGCGATTCACGCGTGAGTCACGGTAGGCGCGCTCAGCCGGGTATTCCTCTACGAAGCCATAGCCTCCGTAAATCTGAACCACATGATCGACAACCTGATCGAGCATCTCGGATCCCCATACTTTCAGAATCGAGCACTCGACGGCGTATTCCTCAATCCCTTTCCGAATCTGTGTCGAAGCATCAGCGCTATGCTTGTCGATATCGCGCAGCGCCTCATCGATCATCCCGACAGTTCGGTACGCGAGAGACTCGCCTACGTAGATCCCTGTCGTAATATCTGCCAGCTTCTCCCGGATGAGACCAAAATCCACCAGAGTCTTTCCGAAGGCCTTCCGCTGCTTGGCATAATTGAGCGCGGCTAACAACGAGGTTCTGGCACCGCCGACACAGCCTGCGCCGAGTTTGAAGCGGCCGATGTTCAGGATATTGAAAGCTATGATGTGACCCTTGCCGATTTCGCCGAGCAGATTCTCTACCGGCACCTTGCAATCGTTCAGGATCAGTGGACAAGTCGAGGAGCCACGAATTCCCAGCTTCTTCTCTTCAGCTCCGACTGAAAACCCAGGGAAGGTGCGCTCGACGATGAACGCTGAAAATTTCTCGCCGCCGATTTTCGCGAAGACGACATAAAGGTTCGCGAAGGATGCATTTGTGATCCACATCTTCTCGCCATTAAGGATGTAGTGCTTACCGTCAGGCGAAAGATCAGCTCGCGTGCGACAGTTGAGCGCATCCGACCCAGACGACGACTCTGACAGTGCGTAGGCCCCGACCCACTCGCCCGAGGCCAGCTTAGGCAAATACTTTTTCTTCTGCTCCGGCGTGCCGAAGTAAACAATGGGCAGCGTGCCAATTCCGACATGCGCACCCCAAGTAACGCTGAAACTGCCAGACTTCGCGATGTAGTCGGCAATGATGGCTGACGTGACCTTGTCCATCTCCATCCCGCCGTACTCCTCAGGGATGTCGACTGAAGTCAGGCCGAGTTCGCTGGCCTTCTTGATGAGATCGCGCGTGACCGAGAATTCCTTGTGCTCGATCTTCTCCAGATTGGGAACGATCTCTTTGAGCGCAAACTCTTCCGTAGTCTGAGCGATCTGGCGATGCTCATCGGTAAAGTCCTCAGGAGTAAAAACTTCTTCCGGTTCACGCTCTTCGATAAGGAAGCTTCCGCCTGCGATCTTCGTCTTGGGAACTGTTGCCGTTGCCATTTGAACCCTCCAAAAGCGATTGAACACGAAGGGCACGAAGGAAACGAAGGTTGCTTCTATACAACCTTTACAGATTTTGGGCCGGGACAAAGATCAAAGGTTCCTAATCCTTCGTGCCCTTCGTGACCTTCGTGTTAACCCCCGGTTTTCTATTGAATATTCTCGAAAATTCCTGCTGCGCCCATGCCGCCACCCACACACATTGTCACCAATCCGTATTTCCCATTCCGGCGCTTCAGTTCGCGGATTACGCTGGCCGTCAACTTCGCACCCGTGCACCCTAGCGGATGTCCCAGCGCAATGGCACCGCCGTTAGGGTTCACTTTCGCCGGATTTAGTCCTCCAGCCTTAATAACCGAAAGCGACTGTGCGGCGAACGCTTCGTTTAATTCGATCACGTCAATCTGATCGAGGGTGAGACCTGCAATCTTAAGAGCCTTGGGAATTGCGTACACCGGACCGATGCCCATCTCTTCCGGCTTGTATCCTGCTGTTGCAAATGCAACGTAGCGCGCCAGCGGCTTAATGCCAAGTGCCTGCGCGCGTTCAGCCGACATTACGACTGCGGCTGCTGCCCCGTCAGACATCTGCGAGGAATTGCCGGCGGTTACTGTCCCCTTGGCATGAAAGGCTGGCTTCAAGGCGGACAGTGCTTCCATGGAAGTGTCCGCGCGAGGACCGTCGTCGATCTTGAACTCGATGTCGATGCGCTTCGGCTTGCTGCCGTTTGGAGTGGTGAAACTCACTGGCACGGACACGAGTTCGTCGTTGAACTTGCCCGCTGCAATCGCAGCCAGGGCTTTCTGATGACTCGCCAGCGAGAATTCATCCGCCTGCTCACGCGTAATGCCGAAGCGCTGTGCCAGTCGCTCGGCGGTAAGTCCCATGGAGAGATACGCGTCCGGATAGTTCTCGATGAGCCACGGGTTCGCACTTACCTTGTTTCCGCCCATGGGGATCATCGTCATCGATTCCACGCCGCCTGCCACAATCACGTCCGCTCCACCCGACATGATGCGCTCAGCGGCCATGGCAATCGACTGCAATCCCGAAGAACAGAAGCGATTGATGGTCATCGCCGAAGACTCGACCGGAAGTCCCGCACGAAGGGACGCGATCCGTGCCACATTCATCCCCTGCTCTGCCTCAGGCATCGCGCAGCCGAGGATCACGTCTTCAATTTCCTTCGCATCGAGTTGCGGCACCCGCGCAAGCGCGCCCTTAATGGCAACTGCCGCCAGGTCGTCGGGACGCGTAGCACGCAAACCGCCTTTGTATGCTCGACCGACTGGCGTGCGCACTGCACTGGCTATAACCACTTTACGCATAATCAAACCTCTCACCACAGAGGACACAGAGAGCACAGAGGAAGTCGGAAGTTGAACCCTTTTTCTCCTCTGTGTCCTCCATGTCCTCTGTGGTTAATTCCTCAAAGTCTTCCCCGTCTTCAACGTGTACTGAATCCGCTCCTGCGTCTTCTTCTCTCCGCAAAGAGACTTAAAAGCCTCGCGTTCGAGATCCAGCAGATACTGCTCGCTAACCGGAGTTCCCGGCGTCACGTTGCCGCCGCAGATTACCTCTGCGACTTTGTTGCCGATCTTTACCTCGTGGTCGCTGATGTACTCGCCCTGCCTCATTAGATGAACGCCGAGCTTCAACGTCGCCAGGATGCTCTCGCCTGGAGCCGGCACATCGGTCCGCATAATGGGAGCACTATAGCCTTCCTTCACGAGGTCCAGCGCACGACGTTTCGCATCGGTAACGAGTCGCTCGCGATTCATCGTGACTACATCCGCTTGTGACAGAAAGTCCAGTTTGCGGGCCTCGGCGGCTGAAGTTGAGACCTTGGCCATAGCAATGGTCTCGAAGTTCTTCTTCATGGCCTCCATCAGTTCGACCGATTCGCCACGTCCTGCCGGCCGAATGCTGGTGGAGGCATCGACTGCACGCAGCAAGATCTCCTTACATCCACCGCCACCGGGGAGAAGTCCGACTCCGACTTCGACCAAGCCCATGTACAGCTCAGCGTGAGGCTGGCGCGCAGCAGCATGCAGACTAACTTCTGTTCCGCCTCCGAGGCACATGCCAAATGGAGCGGCAACAACAGGTTTCGGACAGAACTTAATTGCTTGCGTCATCCCCTGGAAGCCGCGAATGGCCAGGTCAACCTCGTCCCATTCGCCTTCCTGAATGGCCATGAGGAGGAGCATGATGTTAGCGCCGACGGAGAAATGCTGCGCGTCGTTGCTAATGATGAATGCGTCGAACTGATTCAACGCGGCGCTGCCAGGCTTGAGTGTTTGCGTTACAAACTGAACGATGTCGCCACCCAGCGAATTCATCTTGGAGTGGAACTCGATGGCCGCAACTCCGTCACCCAAATCGACCAGCGACGTCGAGGCGTTCTTCTTGACGACTCCGTTGGACTTCTTAGCAACGGTCACCGACCACACGCCTTCGGGTACCTCGAAAGGGCGGTAGTCTGAAGTCTTGAGATCGAAATAACTACGCCCAGAAGACGAGTTCTTGTCGTCGGCATACCACGATGTCTTGCCGCCGGCGAGCAGCTTCTCGACATTGGCTGCGACTGGACGCCCTTCCTTCTTCATCCGCTCTACCGTAGGCCCAACCCCGGCGGCGTCCCACATCTCAAATGGGCCCATCTCCCAGTTGAAGCCGGTGCGCATGGCGCGATCGATTTCGACAACCGTGTCGGAGATCTCAGGAATGCGGTTGGCTGCGTAGGTCCATAGCTCCGATAGTGACGTCCAGTAAAACTGGGCAGCCTTGTCGCGCGGATCAGCGTTCAGGATCATCTTCAGCCGCTCGAGCGCAGAGTCCACGTTCTTGGCCATTTCGAGCAGTTGGAACTTGGGCCTTCCGCGCGGATGATAGTCGAGCGCTCTCCAGTCGAGCGCCAGGCGCTCTTCGTCTCCTGATGGCGATTTCGCTTTCTTGTAAAAACCTTGCTTCGCCTTATCGCCGAGCCATTTGCGCTCAAGCATGTGCTGATAGAACGCAGGGAGTGTCAGCTCGGAGCGCTCATCCTGAACGTTCTTGGTCATGTTGCTGACAACATGGCCGAGGATATCCAGCCCAACCATATCGATGGTGCGGAAGGTAGCTGACTTCGGCCAACCGACAGCCGATCCGGTAAGCGCGTCAACTTCCTCGATGGAGAGTCCCATCTCCTGCATGATGCGCATCACGTTCAGCACTGAGAACGTTCCAATGCGGTTGGCAATGAAGTTGGGTGTGTCCTTGGCGTGAACGATCGCCTTGCCCAAACGCTGATCGCAAAAGTGCGCAATCGCTTCCATCGCTGCGGGATCAGAATTGGGAGTTGGAATGATTTCCAGGAGCCGCATGTAGCGCGGTGGATTGAAGAAGTGGGTGCCGAACCAGTTGCGGCGGAAGGCCTCACTGAAGCCTTCTACGATGTTGCCTACCGGCAGCCCGCTGGTATTCGTCGTCACGATCGCGGTTGGTTTGCGAACCGCTTCGACCTTCTTCAGTAACTCGCGTTTGATTTCAAGGTTCTCGGCGACGGCCTCGATGATCCAGTCCGCGTCGGCAAGAAGCTTGAGATCGTCTTCGAAGTTCCCTGTCCTTATCAACCTCGCCAGGGACGGATCAAAGAAGGCCGCTGGCTTGGACTTCTTCGCGCCTTCGAGTCCCGCGGCAACGATCTTGTCGCGCTCGGGATTGCGCTCCACCGGCTTGCCAGGTGTCGCGCCGGGAGGAACTATGTCGAGCAAGTAGCTGGGGACACCCGCGTTTGCTAAGTGGGCGGCGATGCGGGATCCCATAGTTCCCGCGCCTAGGACGGCAACTTTGTTGATTTGAATGGCCATGGATGAAGTGGTAGTCGCCTGAGGCGAGGTTCCCATCTTATCGGAGGCGAAGTCTGGCGTGGCGACTGGGTTGAGTTCGACTTCTTCGATAACCGTTTTAGACATGAGGGCTCGAGAAATTATACTGAATGATTATTCATTCAGTCAAACCTATCGAACCTTTTCAGCTGGGTTCACGCTATGTCCGGGCGAAATTTTGCCGCTGCTGCAAAGCAGCGCACTCCCTGCCCGTTCCCTGTTACTTTTTTGAATCGCGCTTTAGAGGCCGCTAACTCCCTCAGCGGCCGGTGCTTAGGACGAAAGCGTCAGAATTCCCTGTTAATTCGCTGCGTTTGACACAAATTTGGAGATTTTGGGCAGAATTCGACGCTTTCCGAATCGAAATCAAGAAATGCCCTGTTATTGTCCGTGTTTTCTTGCTTGCGTGCGTAATTTCGCCGCAGGCGCGATTAACCCGGTTCGTCCGTGCTGGCGACCAGTGAGTGTGTAATCGCGTGGACGGAGAGCGCGATGCGGTTCTGCACGCCGACCTTACGCATCAGCTTGGCTACGTGAGCCTTCACGGTGCGCTCTTCGATCTGCAGCGCCTGGCCGATCTCTCGATTCGAGCGCCCGGCTACGAGCAGTTCGAGCACCTCTTTTTCTCGGTCGGTAAAGCTAACGCGGCCCGCGGGGAAGATTTTCCCAGGAGACGAGGTGACGCGATCGATGAAGATCGACATCACTCGGCGTGGCGCCCAGACTGATCCCTGATGAACCACGCGAATCGCCTGCACAAACTCAGACGGGCTAGCGGCCTCATCAACAAACCCTTTTGCGCCGGCTGCCAGGGCTTTGAGAATGGCCTCATCGTCCGCTCCAGTACCGGTCACTATGATGCGCAGGTCGGGACGCGCTGCCTTCATGCTGGCCATCACGTCGAATACGCTGCCGCCTCCGCTGGCACGATTGCCCAGAAGGACGAGATCTACATTCTGCAGGCGCGGCAACTCTTCGAGCGTCGCGGCAGAGAGTTCCAAATCGGACTCGCTATCAAAAAGGGAACGAAGTCCTATGAAGCGCAGGGGGTCACTGTCAACGACGGCAATATGTATCATCGGCTTCTTGGCGGTTGCAGCAGCTTTCATGGTCTTAAGCACAGCTGAGGCCTAGCATACCTTGAATCGAAGCCTATGAACTATTAGTGCAATGTCCTAATGGACATGTACTGAAGTGGTCAACCCCCTGCTGGAAAGCCGTTTTCCTGCGAGGTGGGGTGACTAGCGGGTCACTTTTTGAGCTGTGACGATTTTGCTGGAATCGACAGACGTATCGGAGATGCCCAACATGTATCCGCGAGAGAAGCCGGAGCAGTACTCGAGAGAACAAACATTGCTGAGAGTCTGTCGGCAGTATTGTTCAACGTATTCGGGTGTCATATTGGTGGCAGGAGCATTCTGCGATTGGGCGCTCTTGTATCCCGCGGCTACGCCTTCGTCGAAATGAGCTCGACGGGTACTCGGCAATAGATCTCTTAGGCCGGCGTTTGCAGCCTTTGCCCGTTCAGACGCCCGAAATTCAGCACCAGAAATCGCGTCTGCATACCCGCCTCGAAATCCCGCCTCATAGCCTTCTTGAAAGAGCACTTTGCTGCCGAAACTTGGTTGGTAATCTCGGCTTGCCTGGCCGTACTCCTTCAACTTCATCACGAGTCGGGCGTCGCGCCCCATATGGATGTCCAGGTCGCCGACATGAAACCCCTGCTCATATCCATGCCGATATCCATGAGCGAATGCCGAATTCGCATAGAGCTTCCCAAGTATCTCGTTTTGCATGTGAGACTCATTCGCCAGGAATCGTCGCGTACCAGGAGCGGCGGGATGAGTGACAACAGAGGTGAATTGGGTTGAAGTTTGCGCGGCCGAGGTGATGGCACAAGCTAGAGCAACGACCAACCAATGTGTCGCGCGCGAAGTCATGCCATCCACCGCATTAGGTAGATGTATGTGAGCTGCAGTTTGGATGTAACGGCAACGTGCAATCCGAAAGGCCCTGTTGCGCCAATACTGCGTGATAGCTCCTGAGCGCCAAGAACTCAGTTCAACACCAAAGTGCTAGACCTCTTGCGACGCGTAAGGTCATATTAAGCAGCTACTTAGGTGTTTCTTTCCATTTGCCAATTCCGCCCCTGCAGCGATACTCCATTCACCTTAACCCCGATCAATTGAGTTCGCGGGCGGGTTCGGCAACGAAAATTCCTGGGGGAAACGAAACCGGGCCGGACGCGAACTCAAGTGGTAACGAACTCCCCGGATAGTTAAACGACTTCCGGGGAGTTCCGTTTAAGCCAATAGCGCCGCGGCCGGAGTTAAGCCGTAATGGGACAATGGCCTCTCCACGCAAGCGACGGATGCTCTTCCTTTGCGTTGGCCCCTTCCTGTGCAGCGTGCTGGCGTCGGCCTCGAATCCTGTTCAATCCAAGTCCTGGTTCGACCAACGGCTCGTCAAAAAAACTCAAGCTGTTACAGTTCACGTCCATGCTTCGAGTGACCGCGACACGCTCATTACTGTTGCGCTGCTAGACGAAATCTACGATTTGCGGGACTGCGTCTTGGACCCTTTTCAAGTCGATTCCACTCTCGCGCGAATTACGGACGATCTCTCCGCTACGCCGATTGCGCGCGCCGAGGCGAGCTACCTCGCTGCGCGCATTAAAGGCTCTTTCGCGGAGACTCCGCAGACACTCATCGCCCTCCTCGCTCGCGGCGCTGGAGCGATGGCGGGCGACGCCGAGATTCGAGATGCGATTTCGGCCATTACGCTGTTGCATCATCTCGATATCGCAGCGAGGGCGGAGCAACCTGCCGAATCAGTTAACAGTGGTGAAGGCTGGTATCACGCCTCCCGAATTGCTCGTGACGATTACCACAAACTTCAAGCGCTCCGAAGAGCTTTGGAGCTGAATCATGACTACCTCCCCGCACTGACCGAAATGGCCAAACGCTATGCAGCGCAAGGACAGCTCACGCGTGCGCGAAACATGCTCTCTGCGACTCTAGAACGGTACCCGGCCGAGACGTCCGTGCGCCTTCTCCTGGCTGAGTTAGATATCAACCAGGGTCATGCGTCGACAGCGTTAGAGGTGATGAATCAACTGCGATCCAAGCCTCTGCCCATCGCTGTTACGCGGCAGCTCGCAGAAAGCTATGCTCAATTGAGGCTTCTGGACGAAGCACGCGATCTCGCCCACTTAGCCGTTAGGCTTCATCCTGGTGGACCCGAAGAGCGTGAACTGGCATCGCGTTTGGATGAGCAGGCGGCTGACCGGGAGACCTCAAAGCGTCAGGTATCACAACGCGAGTTCATTGCCCCTGCTCGACTGTCTGGAGCGACGATAGACGAATTGTCCGACACAACGAGCCAGACCGCCCTTCGCCGGTTACTAAACGGCCAGACCATACCTACCGATGATTCGCGCGAGTTCTTCGCCGATGTCTTGGCCCTGATAAAGAGATGGCATGCTCGGCCGTTAACAGAACGTAGCGAGTCGCGGATCCTGGCGAACGTACGAGCAGACCAACTCCGTTCCGATTACCAAACTGTGCAGCATGTACAGCAGGTGATTGCTATCGGCTCAACAAGCGATATAACCACTTACAAACAGCGCGGTATTCAGTATTCGGCGCAATCGCAACAGCTGAATGTCGTGCGCGCTCGCTTGCATCATGGCGGGGGACGAGTATCGGAAGGCGAAGATCTTGGCGAGAGTTCCCTCGCCGATTCCAGCGCCGCGACCTACGACGATCTACGCACACGGCAATACCGCTTCCGCGATCTGCGAGCTGGGGACGTACTCGAGCTGGAATATACAATCACACCTCTAGCCAATGAAAACCCATACGGTCAGTATTTTGCGCAGCTGGTCGCGTTTGGCTCTTCGCTCCCAAGCGATTTCCAGCGTTATGTCCTGTGCAGTCCTCACGACATTCACCTGAGCAGCTCCGAGCGGGCTCTACCTCCTGCAACGCTGCAACGGCGCTCTGCTGAAGATGTTCGTATTTGGGAAAAGACGGACATAGCTGCGCTGGTTCGTGAACCACGCTCGCCCTCGTGGAGCGAGCAGGGCGCCTACGTCCACGTGTCGAATTTCGATTCATGGCAAACACTGGGCAAATGGTATGCGGATCTGATTCGTCCTCAGTTCAAGCTAAACGCGGAACTTGAACGGCAGGCCGCCCAGATCGTGCAGAACCATCCCAGCCGGCTCGACCGCGTGGCCGCGATCGATGAGCTGGTTCTGAAGAACACACGCTACGTGGCCCTCGAGCTTGGCGTCTATGGATTCAAACCCTACCCAGTCACTCAGACCTTCGCTCGACGCTTTGGAGACTGCAAGGATAAAGCAAGCCTCATGGTCGCGCTTCTGCGAGCAGCCGACATTGATGCAGACATCGCCTTGGTTCGCACGAAACGGCTGGGAGACATCATCGAGCAGCCCGCTTCGGTATCCATCTTTGACCATGCGATTGTTTATGTTCCGGAATTTGATCTCTGGCTCGACGGAACTGCTGAGTTTTCGCGGTTGCGGGAGCTGCCCGTCGAAGATCAGGGCGTAATGGCGCTGACGGTAGGCGCCGACGGTAATGCCACATTGCGGCGGACTCCGGCCTCATCTGCAAGCGACAACTATTCCAGACGAACGATCAACGCGCGTCTGGAAGCCGATGGCACCATCCGATTCTCGGGCGCGACTTATGTCCGCGGTGAAGACGCTCCCGAACTGCGACGCCAGTTGGAACCAGGGGACAGCAAGCTTGGATATGTTCGCGATCATCTAGCACAGGTCCTACCGGCCGTCGAAGTACACGACGTGGAGTTGCCGGTTAGTCTCTCCGACATAGTTTCTTTAAGCTTCAACGGCGAGCTGACTTCATTCCATGGACGTCATTCGGCTACGCTGCCGTCGTCATGGATGGAACGAAACTACGTTGCAACTCTCGCAGCGAAGAATTCCCGCGCTCAAGACCTGCTGTTTGAAGCCCCCTGGACCACCACCGAAGAGATCCACATTGAGCTTCCGCACGGTGCGCATCTGACAGGCATTCCACAGAACCAGAGCATCTCGAGTGAATTCGGAAACGCGGACATTCGATATGACATCATCGGTGACCAAGTCACAGTCCTCAGCACGGTCAAGTTCAGCGCGACACTAATTCCTGCCGCGCAATATCCCGCCTTTCGAGAATTTACTGCGGGAGTGGAAACCGCGTTCCAGCGTAATCTCGAGGTCGAGCTACCATGAGGTCATGGCTCTCGATCATCTGCATCGCAGGCGTGTCTGCCGGCGTTGCCGCACAGACTCCTTCAGAAAGCTCTGCTGATCTCTTATTCGCGAAGTCGGATCTAACCGGGGCACTTCGGAGGAGCGCAGTAGAGCTAAAGCGTAACCCGCATGACCTGAACGCACACTTCGTGCGCATGGAAGCGGCTCGGCTCGAACTCCGAAATCGAGAAGAGCTGCATTCCGCGATTGGAGTTCTACAAGAGGCGCGCGGTGGCGATCCCCGAGCAAGAGTTGCGGCCGAGAGAATCCGCGAACTGGCTGCTAACACCCCACAACTTCGTGCGGTACTTCCCCAAATCGCCGAGCTATTGCGGGAAGACAGTCCATATGCGGTCGAGCTCAGCGATGCCGTCCTGAAGGCATGGGCGGACGGGGCCGCGATCCCAGGGAAGACGCACCTGGCGCGCAGAATTACGAAATGGCAAATCGCTGGACCGTTCGGCCAATTTGCCAACGTTGATTTTGATCGAGCCTGGCCGCCCGAAGAAAACGAGCTTCGCAGCACTCGCTACGAAGGTCGAGTTCGTGAGGACATCGATGTCGAGTCCGGCGAGTTAGAGTTGCCTGAATACTTTTCCCGTTCTGGCGTCTACTACGCAGCCGCACAAGTGTCCATCGCGACCGAGGCGAAGTACCGGCTAATCGTGGAGAGTGAGGGCACGTATGACGTGCGAATCGACGGATTCCCACTGTTAGTGCATGACGCTCGGTTTGTGCAGCAACGCGCGACCACGCCGGTCGATTTTCAGATGGAGGCCGGAAAACATCGGATCGTTGTAAAGCTTCAAGCAGCGGCGCTCCCACTGCGTATCTGGATTGAGCCGCTTCGTGAGTTTCACTCTGTAGCTCTGAGAGTGCTCGCTTCCGAAGCGGATTATCTGAAGGCTGCAACCGCTCTTATGAACGGAGATCCGAGCGCCGCGCTCGCGTTGAGTGACCAGAGTTCTCTCGCCAATGTCCTCAAGGCCGAGGCGTTAGCGCAGATGGGTGATGAACAACAGGCACGGGAGCTCTTTCTGGCTGCGAGCATCTTAGATGCACGGAATCTGCTGGCCGCCTTCAAAGTGGCTGAGGATGCGCTCAGCGGCGAGCAATACGAAGCAGCCACAAAGCACCTCGCGAAGATTCTCAAGGGAGCTCCGGCGTATCCGCAGGCACAAGAGTTGAAGTTCCAACTCACTGAACACTTCAACTGGCGCACAGAGCAGGAAGCCGCGCTGAACCAGCGCCTGCGATTGCATCCAAACTGTGGCGCCCTGACAGACGCAGCCAAGTTTTACGACAGCAATTACCAAAGCGAACGCGCCAGGCGCTACGAAGCGGCGCTCGCCAAATGCTCGCCTAAGCCGTACCAATTTTGGGAGCAGTTGAGCTTGCATGGGACGCACAAACACGCAAGCGATAGCATCAGTGACTACCTAGTGCGGCACCCAAGCGATCGTCATGCTCTTACGAGTGCGATCCGAGAGGCCGTACTAGGCAATGATCTCCCAGGAGCAAGCCAATACGCGAAGATCCTGCGCGCGGTGGCTCCAAATTGGAGTTGGGCAGCACTGCTTGCCGTTCGTCCCGAATCGATACTGGATTCTCAATCCGGTTACTCGGCAGCGAATGGCTTTTATAAGCCATTCGTGCGTGATCCATTACCCATGATGCGCGATCGCGAGGCGCAGCTCCCTGACAGTCGAATCCTGATCAACGATCGAGTTGTGAAGCTCGATTCGGGGGGAGCCTGGGTTTATCAACACACGGTTACCCAAGTTCTGAATAAGAAAGGCATCGCTCGGCTAGGCGAGGTGGAATTGCCGCGAGCGATCGACCTGCTTGACCTTCGTACAGTCAAGCCGAATGGAAAGCTCGTCGAAGCGGACTTGGGCGAGAGCAAGAGTGCGGTTTCAATGCCATCGCTCGCGGAGGGAGACGCGATTGAAATCGCATACCTTCAGCACATCAGCTCCGAGGTTCTGGCCGCATCCCCTGAGACTTTGGACTTCGCGTTCGCGTCCTCGCAATCGCCAACTCGCTCCGCGCGGCTGACGCTGATTCGCGACAATGTGCCGGAGCCATTGTTGTGGCGCTCGCCCGAGGTGCGGTGCATTCACAGTGAGCCTACCAGCGACGTTGGCACCACAACGTGGGAGGTGACGAACGCGCCAGCCGATCAGGATGAACCTGCTGCGCCCCAATACGAGCGGCGCTCTCGTTTGTTGTGGCTCGCAATGGACCGTGCTCAGCCGGTAGACATGAGTGCGAAAATACGCGACGCACTCACCGATGCCACGAAGGTCACTTTCCGGATTCGGGAAATAGCCGCCGAGCTGCAATCATCGTCAGAAGCCAGGCCCAGCGTCGCGTACCGCTACGTAATGGCAAACATTGAGAACGAAGCACAGAACTGGCGACAGGCAAACATCACTGCTGCAGACGAAAGTCTGGGACAAGGCGAAGGTAACCGCGCTGCCACTCTCATTGCTCTTCTGTCGGCCATGGGATATGAGGCCGATCTTGCGCTTAGCAGTGAACGAGGTAAGTACGACCCTGCGGATATGTGCGCAAGCGCCCGCTGCTACACGCATGCACTCGTGCGCGTCGTGTTGCCTGGATCCGGCCAAGTGCTGCTCGACCCTGGCATCGAGAGTCTCCCGGCAGGCGCTCTGTCTCCCGAAGTGGAAGGGGAACAAGCACTCCTTATCCCCCGCTCGCATGCCCTGACCAAACAGGCTTTCGTGGTTCCGCGATCCACCGATCAGCACAGCGAAGCAACTGCCGATCTGCACCTCGACGATGCAGGTGGCCTTAGCGGAAAAATTCATATCCGTTTCGGCAGCTTCCGCAGCGGACAGATGCGTCAAATGTTGCGCACTGTCTCTGCTAAGGACCGTGAGGATTTCTTTGAACAGATAGCTGATCGAATTATTCCGTCCGTGAATGAGGTTTCAGCCACGCTCAATCACGAACAAGATCCGGAGCAGCCGCTTGAACTCGAACTAAGCATTCGGGCCTCAAAATTCGGCCGATGGAACCATTCCGAACTACAGCTTGAACAGACGGTTCCGGCGCTCGGCTTGAGCCGGGTGTATGCCACACTGGCTGAGAGGCAGCAACCCGTACTCCTCGATACGCCATTGGTCGAGACCTCTGAATTTGTAATTCATCTGCCAGTTGGACTCGAAGCTGTTCGTACGCCAAATTCTGTTGATTTGAAGTCCGAGTTTGGCGAGTATCGCAGCGAACTCAAGGCCGAAGCCAACGTTCTCAAAGTCACGCGCAGTTTCCGGATTCCGGCGCAAGTAGTGGCACCGTCCCGATATCGTGAGTTCTCTGATTTTGCCCTTCAAATCGACAGCGCTGAAAGAGAAGTGATTCAGTTGCGTGGAACGTCTTTAGTGCAAATCCTCCCCAACTCCGCGCAGCTCGCGCACACTCCGCAGCCGCTGCATTAAACTATTGGTATGCCGGTAACCGAAGAAGAGGTAATCACTGCGCTGAAGGATTGTTACGACCCGGAGATTCCGGTAAACATCGTTGACCTGGGACTTATCTATGGCGTCCGGATCACGCCTGAATCCGCCGCAGAGGTTGCGCCGGAAACCCGCCGCGACGTCGAAGTCGAGATGACGCTTACGGCGCCCGGATGTCCAGCGCACACGCAGATCAGCCAGCAGGTGAAAGATCGGATCGAGCAACTTCCTGGTGTGAACTCCGCCACCGTCAACGTTGTGTGGTCGCCTCCGTGGACGCCGGAGCGGCTGAGTCAAGCGGCACGCCAAAAGTTAGGAATCGAGTAGAGAGGGGGATCAAGGTTTACGCAGCTCCTGTCCCCTATTCCCTCCCCTAGTAAGGTTTGTTCTGGAACTCTCCACCCGAGCGGCCCCGCATCTGCTGCCAACTCTGTGCGTGCTCGCTGATGCGCTCCACCAGGCTCTGAATTCCATTCACGATACGATGGCCGCGGTCGAGGTACTCGGGAGCCTGATTCCAGATCTGCTCGAACTTTTCCGGATGGTCGGACGCTAATGCTGCCAAGCCGACTCCTGCACTGGCCATACCTGCCGCTCGCTTTCCGCTCAACAGGAAGTACACTGCTGCGCCGAAAGCCCCAAACATCAAAATCTTCTTCCAATCATGCTGTTCCACTTGTGTTCCTCCATGAACGTTGGACCGACCGAATACTTAGAACAAGGTAACCTTAACTCTCGTTGCCTAGCACGCGGGGCTGAATCCAGGTTGACCGGCCCAACATCAACAACTTAGTCTCAGAGAATGGCTGATAGCAAGCTCGAGGAACTCCTTGCTCTTCCTGTTCACCAGCATTCTTTGTGACCTCTGGTTTAAGCCTTCGTGAACTTCGTGTTCGCTCTTGTCTTTCGACCTGATGGACTTGCAGCAAAAAATTCGAACACTTCCCATCAGCCCGGGCGTGTACATGTACAAGAACGCCGAGGGAGAGGTGATCTACGTCGGCAAGGCCAAGAGCCTGCGGGCGAGAGTGCGTTCGTACCTGCTTGAAGCCGCTACTCAGGATGCCAAGACTGGCTCGCTCATGCGCGAGGCGGTCGACGTGGAGTACATCGTCGTCGAAAACGAGCGCGAAGCGCTGGCTCTCGAGAACAATCTCATCAAGCAAAAGAAGCCTCGTTTCAACATTCTGCTGCGTGACGACAAGACATACCCTTACATCAAGCTCACTCTCGCCGACCGTTTCCCGAAGGTCTTCGTCACGCGGAGGTTGAAGAAGGACGGAAGCGCCTATTACGGCCCTTATTTCCCGGCTAACCTGGCCCATCGCACAGTCGATCTGATTCACCGCAGTTTTCTGATTCCGTCCTGCAAGATTGATTTATCGCGCTACCATCCGCGTCCCTGTCTGCAGTACTACATCAAGCGCTGTCTTGGTCCTTGCGTGAAGGACTTGACCACGACAGATCGCTACGCCGAGGCCGTCCGGGATGTTCAATTCTTCCTTGAGGGTCGCCAGGTTGATCTTGCTCGCTCGCTGCGAGCCCGCATGGAACGAGCCGCTCAGGAGCAGGAGTACGAGTCTGCTGCTAAGTACCGTGACCTGATCAGTACGGTGGAAGATTTGATGGAACGCCAACGCATGGCGACCGTTCAAGGCGATGACATGGATGTCTTTGGGTTCCATTACGAGAACCAGATGCTGGCCGTGAACCTATTCCACATGCGCGGCGGGCGCATCCTCGATCGTCGCGAGCTATTTTGGGAGGACCTGCCTGAATTTGAACTCATGCCACGCAGCGAAGACGTGGAACGCAGCGAACCTGCTGATGGGGACCGACCTCCAAGACCAGAGTTTGATCCAGGACTGTTCTTTTCAGCCTTGTTGAAGCAGTGCTACATCGACCAGCAGTATGTGCCGCGTACAATCCTTGTCCCGGTTGACTTCAATGAACGTCTCGCCTTGGAAGAGCTGCTTTCGGAAAAACGCGGCGCGAAAGTTGAGATCCTTGTTCCCGTCCGTGGAGAAAAACGTTCGCTCATCGATCTGGCTGCCATGAACGCGCACCAAATTTACGATCAACGGTTCCGTGTGATGAAGCCCTCGGTTAAGGCCATTCAGGAATCGCTGCAAGATGCCCTTACCTTGCCCACACTTCCAACACGCATCGAGTGCTTCGATATTTCTCACATTCAGGGTGCGGAAACCGTCGCCTCCATGGTGATATGGGAAGACGGTCAGATGAAGAAGTCAGATTACCGAAAGTTCATCATCCGTACCGTGGAAGGCGTCGATGATTTCGCGTCAATGCGTGAGGTGATTACTCGTCGCTACAAGCGCGTAACGAGTGAAAAGCAGAAAATGCCGAGTCTGGTACTGATTGATGGCGGCATCGGACAGCTCCATGCTGCAGCCGAGGCGCTAGAGTCGCTTGAAATTACAACTCAGCCACTCGCGTCGATTGCTAAGCGTGAAGAGATCATCTATGTGCATGGCCAGGAAGATGATCCCGTGGTTCTCGACCGCCATTCACCCGTGCTGCACCTCGTGCAAATGATTCGCGACGAATCGCACCGATTTGCCGTCACCTTTCACCGCAAGCGCCGCGAAATGCGCGACCGAGCGTCCGAACTACTTGGAATTCCAGGCATCGGCGCCCTTACCACCCGCAGACTGGTTGAGCACTTCGGCAGTGTTCGCGCAGTAAAAGAAGCTGAACCTGCGGCACTATCTGCCGTTGTTACCCCCGCGCAGGCCGCAGCGATTCTCGAGCATTTCCGGCAGGGAGAGACAAACACGAAGGACACGAAGGCCAACGCATGAGGTCGCGAAGCCGGTGCGGGCAACTCCTGAAATCAACCTGCATGCGGCCTCCCATAGCACTTTTGTTGTTGGTGTTCTTACTTGCCGGGCTTAGCTTTGCAGACGACTCGGCGGTCTCGAAGGTCGCCTCCCGCATCGATCGCCGCTATAACCACCTCGCCACTCTCAAAGCGCAATTCCAGGAGACCTACAACGGCGCCGGGCTCGCGCGAAATGAATCGGGCGTGCTCTGGCTACAGAAGCCAGGCAAGATGCGCTGGCAATATGAGCAGCCCACACCGAAACTCTTTATCGTCGACGGAAAGAACGCGTTCTTTTACGTTCCGTCAGAACGGCAGGCACGGCGAATGCCGGCCAAGAAGCTCGACGATTTTCGCTCTCCGATCCGCTATCTTCTCGGACGCACGAACCTGCAGCAGGAATTCACGAAGTTAGCCATTTCGTCGGAGGCGCCAAGACAGCCCGGCGACGTAGTGCTCGAGGGCATCCCCAAAGGAATGGAAGATCGAGTTCAGCGCGTATTGCTTGAAATTAACCCAGCAGATCAGATCGTGCGCCTTCGTGTCGAGGAGCTCGATGGATCATCAACCGAGTTCGTCTTTCGAGACATCCAACAGAACATACCAGTAAAGTCGGATCTTTTTCGCTTCACTCCGCCCCCCGGCGTTGAGATCGTAGAAAGCGAAAACGTTGAACCGTAGAGTCAGGTAGAGACGCAGCAATTCTGCAGGGCTGTCCAAAGTGGCTCTCGACCAAGAGAATTTCCGCGTCGCAGAGGAGTGCCGAGCCCTTTCGCGGCACGTCTGAAACTAGCCCCGGGCTTATTCTCAACCGTGCCGCAAAAATCGCGACACTTCCTTTGCAGTCAGAAGAGAACTTGGACTAGCCTGCGGCGCGCTGAGCGTCTACCGTTGACAGAAAAAAGGCCGGACATCTTTGTCCGACCTCTGCTTACGAGTATTGTTACTGCGGATCCCCGCTGTTGTCCGGGCGAATCACCGTTCCGTGACGCTCGGTGCTGGCGGACGGCATGACCGAAATCGGATTCTGCAGGCGGAAACTGACTAGAGTCTCAGGACGCAGCTCCACTTTTTGTCCTTTGGTGATCGTGTTCGCGCCAGCACCCGCACCAGCTCCGGCGGTTGCACCGATGGCAGCGCCCTTGCCGCCGCCGAAGATGCCGCCGAGGATCGCGCCCACCGCGGCCCCACCGCCGACCTTCTCTGCCGTGTTCTTGCCGCGAGCATCACCTTTGCGAGCCCATGTGTCGGTTGCGATCTGATACGTCTTGCCGTTAAAGCTGAGGCGCTCAACGTTGAGCACAAGTGAAGATCCACCGGTGTAGTGAGTGGCAGCATGCGCTTCCATCACTCGACCTTCGACCTCGGCGCCTGCTGGGATGACGGTCTGATCGTCAACTACGATGTCGGCGTTCAAGGTTCCATGCCAAGGATCAGCTTCGTGATTTGTCTCCGAACTCAGGCCTTCCACAGTCCGCACCTGCAGAACTGTTCCAGCCGGAACTGTGACCTTCTGCGGAGGAGGCGGGGGTGGAGGCGGAGTGTAGGTGCTCGCCGTCGAGTTGCTGGAACCGAAATCAGAACTGTTCGAGCTAGCGCTCGTGCCCTGTGAGTTCGCGTACGAACTGGAAGATGAGGGTAGCGAATGACGCGGACGCACCTTGGTTGTTGTTGCACGGCTCGGCGAGGAGCGGCGTGGTGCCGGTTGCTCCACTTCAGGCTCAGGGGTTGGAGCAGCTTGCGCCGTCTGCACTGCCAGGCGGCTGATTACTTGCTTTACGCCCTGTGCCTGCTGGGCATCGTTGAGTGCGGATGTGATTTCAGCGTCGCTATTCACAGCACCGCTCAGCGTCACGACGCCTTTGTCGGAGTTGATGGCGATCTCGCGGCCACTCAGCGACGGATCCGAACTAATCTTGGTTTGTACATTGCCGGCGACCTGGGCATCAGTGAGGTCGCCACTGGCTACGTTGGCCGACTTTGAGCAGCCACTGATTGCTGCAACCATAAGCAGCAATGCCAACGTGAAGACTGCTCCTGCGGACTTGAATCTCATAACACTCTCCTTCAGCATGTCTCTCCTGTACGAACGGGCTATCTGTCGGTCTCTTGCGAACATTGAATCTAGTCCTCTGAATCGTGAGGAGATACCCGACTATTCTATAACCCGCAGAGTAGTTGTTTGTTGCTAACGCCTTAAACGAATCATTCAATTGCGGTGCTAGCGACCGGGAAAATGCCTTAGATTGCGCAAAATCGGACCAACACCTTGAGTATCACAGAGATCAGGGCAATAGGTATCGGCCCAGTCCCGCGCGAAATTTCTCCGGCTCGATCTGGAAGATGCGTTTCATGTGAGTTGGATCAGCAGTTGAACCTTCTTCCATCATCCGCAACTGCACTGAGGTGACCGGCGGCCTCATCGGGAGAATTGAAAAAATAGCAGCCGCAGCTTTCATTACCGGTATGGGAACATGCGCAACGGCTTTGCGGACAGCAAGGTGCTCCGCGATGGCTTCGCCGATTTCGTCGAGAGTAAGTTCTTCCCCGCCGACTACGTCTATCGTTTGCCCGGTCGTGGCGGGATTTGCCAGTGATTGTGTGAAGCATTCAACAACATCGTCGACATGCACAGGACAAAACCGGTATTTTCCCGTTCCCGGAACTGGCCGAATGAATGGCGCTGCGCGCATTACTTCGACCATCTGCTTGACAAATGCACTGCCCAGCCCAACGATCAGCGACGGCCGAAGGACCACAAAGGGAATCCCGCTGTTGCGAACCTCTTCTTCAGCAGCGAACTTCGTCGTGTGATATGTAGTCGCATTCGCTGGGCGCGCGCCCAACGCAGACATCTGCACGAACCGTTTCACTCCAGTTTTGCGCGCAGCCTTAACCAGGTTTCTGGTTCCGAGGTAATGGACACTCTTGAAGGTAGCGGCGCCACTCTCGTAAATAATTCCGACCAGGTTGATCACTGCATCGCATCCCGCAACGCGCTCGCTCAGATTTTCGGAGTTGATGTCACCTTCGATTTCTTCAACTCTTCCAGTTGGAGCCGCGGCACAGCGCAGCAAGCCACGTCGCCTCACGAGCGCTCGTACGGTGTGTCCCTCAGCCAGCAGTCGCGCGAGCAGGTGAGAACCCACAAATCCAGTGGCACCGGTCAGGAAGACTCTCATCTCAGACTCCGCAATGCGTATTTGCGCGTACGCAACTTCGCAACCTGGGCGGCGCTACTCCAGCTTCGCTTCTCCGCTGCATTTGCATCCCGCTTGCGTAGTGTAAAGGCGCGCCCTCTGAAGAACAGCCTCCGTTAAGTCTTTGGCCTTATACCCATTGCTCGCTACGAAAATCGCATACTGCGGGCGCAACTTCTGCTTTTGGGGTTGGTTTTTAGTACCAAAGACACCCCACTAAGGGTCGACTGTGCTGGGCAAGCGCCATCCGGATACAGCAGCTCCGAAGTGGAGGGAGGGAGATCAATGAAATTTTTCAACAAAACTTTGCTCTGGACCATGGCTCTTGCCATTGCGGGGAGCACTGCAGGGGTAGTGCAAGCGAGTGCGCAGGATCGGGATCACGATCGCGACAACTGGAAGCATCGTGACAAGGATTGGGAAAAGCGTCAGGAAAGAGAGCCGAAAGAGCGCGAGAAAGAATGGCGCCGCTACCATGACAACGGCAGCCACAACGGCTGGTACAACCGCAACGGTGACCGCGGATACAACAATAATGGGTATTACGGCCCGTACCGGAACAACGGCGGCTATTACGGAAACGGCGGCTATTACGGCAACGGCGGTTACAACGGACGCGGAAACTCCGGATATTACGGACGCGGCATGGGGCAAGCCCAACAGATCGGCTACCAAGACGGGCTCCGTCACGGCCAGAGCGACCGCGCCACTGGACACAGCTATCGGCCATCTCACGATGACGACTACCGGAACGCCAGTCGCGGATACAGCTCAGCCTCCGGCAGTAAGGATCAGTACAAAGCCATCTACCGTCAGGGATACGAGCAGGGCTATCGACAGGGCTATGGTTCCGGAGGGCGATTCGGCTTTTAGGCGGGCTCGCTTTCGGGTTTCCTAAACCAAAATGAGCAGGCCAACCATGGCCTGCTCATTGTTGTTTGCGGCTTAAAGCGCCGCAAGCGCGCTCGAAGTGCCTCGCCTACAGCGTTACAGGCACTAATTGATCCCTGTCTTCGCGCCGTTTACACCGGAACTTCGTCCCGGGAATTCCACTCTTCGGCGGATGAAATACCCCTCCGAGAGGATTTAGACTATTGGGAATCATAGGCTCTGCGGAATTAACCGTTGTCGTCACAGTAATTTGCCGCCTATCACCAAGGAATCTGTTTCCAAAGTCTGGAGAATTTCTTATCAAATGAGGCTCTTAGCCGTCGCACTTGTATCGGTTTTAAGTTTAAGTTGTTCGCTCGACGCGACTCCGCCACTCTCCCTGCTGCTGGTCGGCAACGGGGAATCGGATGCCGTCAAGAGCGTCTCTGAGGGGGATAAGGCCCCCAACTTCACCTTGCCGTCGCAAGACGGCAGCTCTATCTCGCTCGATCAATATCGTGGAAAGTGGGTGGTGTTGTACTTCTATCCCAAAGATTTCACGCAGGGTTGCACGATTGAGGCACACAACTTCCAGAGAGATGAAGCACAATACCAAGCGAAGAGCGCAGTGATTCTGGGTGTAAGCCTCGACTCAAGCGATTCCCACAAGGAGTTCTGCACGAAGGAAGGATTAAACTTCAAACTCCTTTCCGACGAATCGGCGAAGGTTGTAAGCGAGTACGGCAGCTTGAGCGAGTTTCAGGGTAAGAAGTACGCGGCCCGCAACACATTCATCATCGGTCCTGACGGAGTCGTACGTAAGATTTTTCGTGGAGTAAAGCCCAACGGACACAGCCAGGAAGTCCTGGTTACCTTAGGAGATTTACAACACACAAAGGCCTAGTACCCGGTTGGATTGCATTCCCGGTTCAGCGAGGAAGCGATACAAATCATAGGCGATACGCGGCAAAAGGAGTTTGAGCAGCTAGCGCTGGTACATCTGCGCGCGCTGCTGCGAGCCGCAGTGCGTCTGGCCCGTGATGTGGCCATAGCAGAGGACTTGGTGCAAGATGCGATGCTTCGTGCCTGGCGCCACTTTGACCGGTTTCAGCCGGGAACGAACTGTAAGGCATGGCTCTTTCGCATCATGCTGAACTGCTGGACCACGCGTCATCAGCAGATCAGGCAGGAGGCGATCCAGTTCTTCCCGGAGCAGTACGCAGAGAATACGGGCGATGAACGGCGTCCACCAACACGCTTCACCGCCGAAGAAATTCAGAACTCGATCGATTTGCTGAACGAGGAGTACCGGACGGTTCTCCTGCTGTTCGCGGTCGAAGGGTTCTCCTGTAAGGAGATTGCAGAGATTTTGGGAATTCCGATTGGCACAGTAATGTCGCGGCTCTCACGGGCACGCACGATGGTGAAGTGCGATCTGTCGAAGCGCGAAACGCGTTACATGAAAGCGAAAGCAAGACTATGAACTGTACGTACAGCGAACAAGTCACCGACGCTTACATTTCGGGAGAGATTGAAGGTCCCGAGTGGCGCACCCACCTCAGCAAATGTCCGGAGTGCGCCGCCAAACTGGCCGCAGAATCGGATTTCGACCTCGTTATAAAACATGCCGTGAGCGAAGAACGGCTGCACACCAGGCAGCTCGAGGCGCACGTCCGCAATGCCATTCGAAATTCCTCGCCATGGAATACGCCGGTCATGATGCTAGTCCGCTACAGCGTTGCGGCGACAGTGATTTTTGCAACGCTGTTAGTCGCGACGTTTGGCTATGCCAAAGGACGAATGGATCTGAGCGCAACCTGCGGCGACGCGGCTGACGATCATCGGGAAGAGGTCATCGGCAAGGCTCCGAGAAAGTGGAAGGTGGAGGACAAAGACGTACAGGCACTCGCGCAGCGCCTGGTTGGCGATCCTAAGGCCCCGGAACGCGTTGCACCTGCCGGCTATCACCTTGTGGGAGCACGCGTGTGCGTCCTGCACGGCAAGCGTTACATGCATCTCGACTACTCCGACGGCATGAACCAAGTTTCACTTTTCCTCCGGCATCAGGACAATCAGCGCTTCAGCACTCGCGTGCTGAGTTGGTTCCAAAACAACTCCCCCGCCGCCCAAAACGTAGAGGGTCTCACAGTCGGTTCGGTCCAGAGGCACAATGTCGCCTTGTTACTGGTTTCCGCATCCCCAGTTCCTGACGTTGAGAAAATCGTAAAAGAGGCCGGTGACCGCCTATAGGTTGGGGCAGGAAGCGAATCGACCAGGAGCAGTAAACCAAAAAGAGTGGGCTAATCAAGACGCTCAACCCATGTGGACGGCAGGCCCGCCCTTCCCGTTTTGATTCTCGCCTCCGAGTCGTAAGGATCTCGCATTGGGTGGGAAGAGCAAAACGAGTGTAACTCCGTTTTTAAAGCTCTCCTTTACTCTCTCATCGATCCTGGACTATATAGAGCTCGCAGCACGTGGCGATAGCTTCGGCTGCAAGGCAGTTCCTTGCCGTCGCGCAGCGAAACGATAAATTCGCCGCTGTTGCAGGGCTGTAGTTCCCTGATGCGACTGACGTTCACGACAAAAGAGCGATGAATCCGAATGAATCGGGAGCTGTCGAGTCTTTCCGCGATTTTGCTGATGGGTTGGCGGAAGAGGTGCGAGTCCCTTCCGGTAAGGTGCAGTCGAACGTAGTTTGCCTGGGCCTCGATCCAATCGATGTCGTCTACAGGAACAAAGATCACGCGACCGCCCGACTTGATAATCAGCCGACCGTTCGGTTTATGACCGTTTTCCAAAGGATCGCCGGTCACTACCTTGCCCATCCACACCTGGTCGCCTACGCCCACTTCAACGTCCCCCTGCCAGTTTTATAAAGCTTTCCAAAGTGATAGAGTCGGCCAAAAAGTGGTTTGCCGCAATATCCACTTGGTGGAAAATTCGTATAGCCATTATGATTTGGCGAAATGAAGAAGATATCTTCCGGAATTTCACCGATCATCTGTATTGACCGGAAGGCCCCAAAGGCGCTACACGAACAGATTTATGACGCGTATCGCACGGCGATTATCGATCGCAGCCTGCGCGCGGGGCAGCGAGTCCCGTCGACTCGTATGCTTGCCGGTGAGTTGGGCATCTCACGGATTCCTATCCTGAACGCGTACGCTCAGCTATTGGCGGAGGGCTACTTCGAGGGCCGTGTCGGCGCTGGAACTGTCGTTTCCAAGTCTTTGCCCGATCAAGTTACGCCAATAAGACTCCGCACGGTTCCAAGCTCAAAGAAAGCTCCTCGTGGGCCGCGTGTACTTTCGAAACGGTCTTCTCTTCTGAGCCCTTTCAACAATGTTGCGTGGAGTCGTGGGTGGGGCCCGTTTGGTGTGAGCCAGGTAGCATTTGATCAGTTTCCATTCCGGATATGGAACAGCCTGGTCACGCGTCATTGCAGAAAGGTTCGCGCGGAATCTCTCGATTACGGGAGTCCAATGGGATCGATCGATCTCCGTGAAGCGGTAGCCGCCTATCTCAGGACCGCCCGAGGCGTTCGCTGCGAGGCAGACCACATCATCATCGTGAGCGGTTCCCAGCAGGCGCTCGAGATCTCTACCCGGGTTCTACTGGATCCTGGCAGTTCAGTGTGGATGGAGGAACCCGGATATCGTCTCGCGCGAAGTGTCTTTGCGTTCAATGGCTGCCAGATAGTGCCTGTGCCGGTTGATTCCGAAGGTCTGAACGTGGCCGCAGGTGTGAAGCAATGCCCCAATGCGCGAGCGGCTTTCGTCAGCCCATCTCATCAGTATCCGCTCGGAGTAACGATGAGCGCGTCGCGCCGACTGCAATTGCTCGATTGGGCAGAGGGTTCAGGGTCATGGATCATCGAGGATGACTATGACAGCGAGTACAGGTACGAGAACATGCCTATCCCTTCTCTGCAAGGGCTCGACTCGAATTCGCGTGTGATCTACATCGGGACATTCAGCAAGGTGTTATTTCCGTCCCTTCGGCTTGGCTACATTGTTCTGCCGCCAGATCTGGTGGAACGCTTTCTCGCGGCGAGGCTTGCCATGGACATCAGTCCGGCAGGCTTCCATCAAGCAGTGCTGGCGGATTTTATCCGCGAAGGGCACTTCTCGCGCCATATTCGCCGGATGCGTTTGCTCTACGGTAAACGGCGCAGCGTACTGATCGAAAGCATTCGTAAACAATTAGGGTTGGCGGCAGAGGTGGTCGGCGGACAAGCCGGCATGCATCTTTCTCTCACCGTGAAAGGGATTGATGATCGTGAAATTGCGGAGCGGGCGGCGAGCCAACGGTTGTGGTTAGTCCCCCTATCGTCGTCCTACCTGCGTAAGCCCGCACGGCAAGGATTCATTCTGGGTTTTGGCAGCACGGGAGTGGAACAGATACCCGATGCCGTTAGCAAGCTGGGCGCGCTGCTGAGACCAAACTAAGACTGAAAACACACGAGACGTTTGCTCGCGAAGGTCACGATTTCCTTATCTGCGGCGGTGCGCCAATTGACAGGAATGTACCCCTACTCCGATAAGACTTGGCGCTCCAGCGATGCTGCTCCAGTTGTGCGCGATGGGGAAGACGCCGATCGTTCTCGACTAGCGCATGGCTCGCAAATGCGATTCCGTTGTGTTCGCCGATCCTGCAACTGTCACGTTGAAGTGATCGTGAAGGAAGTTCGCCGCCTCGTCGCGCCCCTGGGAAGATTCCGGACTCACGGCGTTCATATAGAGAACGTATTCTTCCGCGGCGCCCTCTAGGTCACCAGTCTGCGACCGGCGACGGGCTTCGGCCAGGATCTTTCCGGGCAGGAGCAGGGCTTTTTCCCGCACTGATTTAATTAACCCGTCTCGGGCCTGAATTTCCAAATCGGTGAGGAATTGAAGCTCATCGGGTTCGGTGCTCTGCTTCTTGATTCCTTCCGTATCTTCAGGCTTCACGTTGTCGAGGACGACTGCTACTTTGTGATCATCTTTTCTAATAGGAACTGCCGCATCGATTGGATTCCCAGACTGGTCCTTGATGCGGAAGGTCATATCGACTACAGCCGTCAAGTCGATGTTTTTCTTCGTGTAGTTGTAGGGCGCGATCACATTCTCTGGACGGGTTTGTTCAGTGGTCTCGAGTGTGCGGCGCGCATCGGCTACATGTTTCTGAGCCACGGTCACTGCCTCGTTCGCAGCAGCGATGACTTCCCTCTTCTTGTGCTGTGCCTGTGCATCGGCTGCGCCACGCTGAGCGGCACTGAATTGCTGCTGCGCGGCCTCGTAGTCTTGATTTGCTTGCAGCCATGCTGGGTTCTTAACTTCGTGTGTGCCGGCGCGATACTTGGATGGCAGGGTCTCCAAATTCGTGTTCTTCACTACGCGGTGCTCGAGAACCTCGGCAACCAGTACAAAGTTGGGCTGCACGGCGTCGGATTCGTTAAATTGTCGGAGAGCTTTGATGGGCAGTCCGGAAGACTCGAGTCCGTTGGCGATGGCATCTCGCAGTTGATCGGCAAAGCCGACGCTGTCGCGACGTGAGGTTTGGTCACGCAGCACAACACCCACAGAGAGCCTGGAGCGCAATTGGTATGCAGATGCGTTGCGTGCCATCGCTTCCCGCACGACCGGCATGTTCGGCCTGTAGTGCTCCGCCTCGTTCAGGTACAGCCAGCCCATGCCGACTCCCGATCCCATGGGCTTGCTCAGATATTTCTGGGCTTGCTCGACGTAGTAGGCGCTGATCTTATCGGACAGCAGGTCACGCTTGAGCTTCATCGCCGGGTCTCGACTTAGGCGGCTGGCGCGCTCGAGCAGCTCATAAGCTTGCCTGACGGCATCTTCATCCGCGCGTCCCCGAATGGGAACGTGGATTTCTTGCAGCTTCTGCGCCCGCCGAAATGCGGCTGTAACAAAGTTCTTCTCCAGAGCGGCAAGCTGGTCGGTGACGTAAGGCTGCTGCGCGTCAGGCAAGTTCGCGAGAACTTCATACGCCTCGACGAATTGAGCTTTTTCGGCGTAGATGCGGCTTTGTGCAATCGCGCTCTGGGCCGCTTGCTTATTGTTGGCGTTATTCGACTGCAGCTCGGCGTTCTTGAGAGCGGCAGCAGCGTCCCGGCTGTCACTGCGTACATCGAGCGCCTTGCGAAACTCCGCCGCAGCCTGCTCCCACGATTGGTTTTTGCCGAATTCCTGGCCGCGGATAAAGTGGACGGTGTATACGGCTGAAACAACGGCGTCGATGCGGGGCGTCTCCGACGCAAACGAACGATACGGGCGGAGAGCTGCCATGGCTTCGTCGTAGCGCTTCGAGGCGAGTGACGCTTCGGCACTCTGAACAGCAGAGCCCAACTTACGTTGTTCAGTAGCGATCTCAGCATTTAGATTCACCGCGGAGGCATATTGAGGGTTTACTGCCAGCACTTGTTCGCTGTGCTGCTTCGCGGCAATCAACTGCGCATATCCGGTCGTATGCTCGGCTAGCGTCCTGCGATAGCTCTGCAGATTGCTGCGATCGGACTCAAGCAATGAATCCAGTTCTTTATTGATCTGCTCCTTGAGCCTGCGGGCAGGAGCGTAACCAGCTACGCTCTTTTCAGCGTTATCTGCTTGCTGCTGCGCGTCCTTCAGACGTGTGAGATCACCGCGAGCCGATGATTTTCGATACTCGGCGAAGGCAGCCTCCGCCGACTCCTCGTAAATTGCTGCCATCGCGTTTTTCGCGTCGACCGCGTGCGTTGAGGATCCATAGCGAACCAGAAATGCTTGCCAAGCCGAGGCTGAATGCGCTCGCTCGGCGGAGAGATACGCTGCGAGCTCGTCATCCGGAGCGGCGACAAACACCAGACGCACCCCAGGCTTAAACGGTGGAAGCCCCAGCCCTTGAGCTGACGCAGAGACAACGAGCCCTTGAAGTAGCGCCTGATCGGCCGCTTCAGCCGGAGTGAATTCCGCCTTCTTATCGAACTTCAGACTGCCCGGAACCACGCAGACGGGTTTCGAGTTGACGACCAGTCTGAGAACGCCATCGTCGCCGCGCTCTAAAGAACTCGCGCCGGCAAGCTGCGCTTTGAACAGCATCTCGTAATTGCGCTTGTCAATTCTCTTGACACCATCGCACATGCGCAGCTCGGTTTTGCCGTTCAGCGTCACTCCACTGATCTGCACGTACGCAGGTCCATCGGAAACGTCGAAGAGAGCGATCGCAGTCGTCCGCGTGTTCGCCGCCTGCATCGAGGTGGCGAAATAGCAGAGAGAAATTGCGCATGCGAATAGACGTAACAATTGGCTTGGCTGGCGGAAGTTTCTGAACACACGCCCGCATGCCTGAAATGTGCGGTATTTTTGCGAAATCATGCCGGAGTAAGCGCCTTCTGGGGAGAGTTCTGACGGTAGCATAGGGCCACACATGCTGGGTGTCTAAGAACTAAAGAGTCAAGCACTTAGGTAATCAATGAGAAATCGTCCTTCCTCGCTATTCTTGGGTTGGTAGAAGTACGCCCGCTCTTGGGTTGGTAGAAGTACGCCCGCGCCGTCCCCAGGCTCAGGCACCCTATGTTTCTGGATCAAAATGGATTCCTTGGAACACACGCCAAATCCGTTCGAGAAGCAAGACAAGGCTCAAGTAGACGAGCGTCCCAGCTCGAAAGCGGCGTTGTGTGTGCGGCTTTGGGAGTATCCCGGACCGCAAGAAAAGCTGCGTGACCTGGACTGTGCTGCCGACGAGACCGTTGCAGGGCTGATACGCAATGTATTCTCCGAAGGCCAGGGCAAAGTGTCCGAGGTGCGTGGAAGCACGCTCATTGCCCAATTTGAGAATCCCTTACGTGCACTAGCAGCGGCAAAGACGCTGCAAGTAAAGCTGCTCACTTTTCATAGAAATCCTCCAGCTTGCCAGATCGTTGCGGCCGTTATGGTCCATAGCACTGCGCAAGCCGCTCCTTCCAGTGCCATCGCAATTGGCAGCCCCCTGAGCGAGATCAACTCGGCTCAGATCCTAGTGAGCGAAAAGATCTACGAGACGGCGAAGAATATTCCTGGATTCCAGTTTTCCGTCAAACCATTTAGCCCGGCGGCTCAAGGCGCTGAAGCGCTCTACGAGCTGCTCTGGACCGATGAGTCAACCTATTCGCACGTACGCAAGGCCGGGCAAATCGAGAGCGTCAATCCAACGGCTGCGAACCGCTATCAACTTCAATCGGAACTCGGTCGCGGCGCGATGGGTATAGTCTACAAAGCCTACGACAATGTGATCGGACGCACGGTAGCGCTAAAGACGATCTCCATTCAGCGCAACTTCGGCGATGGCGTGGAATTGGTCGACCGACTCAAGATTGAAGCCAAGGCCGCTGGCGGACTCGATCATCCCAACATCATCACTATCTACGACATTGGGCAACAAGACGGCTTCGTGTATCTCAGCATGCAGTTCGTCGAGGGGCAAACGCTCGCGAATTTGCTCGACGCCGGCAAACTTCCTCCATTGGCGACACTGTTGTCCTATGCCGACCAGATGTGCAGCGCAGTGGGATTCGCCCACCAACGTGGCGTAATCCATCGCGATCTGAAGCCTGCTAATTTCATGCTGACAGCGGATGGGGTGGTGAAGGTTCTCGACTTTGGGATTGCCAAGTTTGGCGATACGAACATGACGCTAACCGGCGTCGTGGTTGGAACACCCACCTACATGGCTCCGGAGCAGGCGACCGGCAAGAAACTAGACCAGCGGTCAGATGTCTACTCACTGGGCACAGTCTTCTACGAACTCTTCACGCGGGAGAAGCCGTTTAAGGGCGAGATAGCCGCAGTCTTGTACAAGCTGATCCATGAAGAGCCGACTCCGCCTTCAGTAATCAATCCATCGCTGCCGAATGGCATTGATTTGATTATTCGCAAAGCGCTCGCGAAGAACCCCGCCGACCGGTATCAAAGCTGCGAAGAAATGCGCGACGCGTTTCGCGAGCAGGCTGCACTGTTGAAGTCGGCAATGGAGCCGCATGTCGCGGCCGAGCAAGGCACTCAACACGCTCCAGTGCAACCACGTCCGCTCAGTTCGACGCGAATGAAGGCAGTCGAGCCGCCACGCCGTCGTGCAAATCCCTTCGGCTGGCTCACCGTAATAGCGCTTCTGCTGCTCGTAGCGACGATAGGCTGGGCTCTGCACGTGAAATCGCGTACTGGATCGTTCCCTTCTGTTGCCGGAAGAACAATCACGATTACTCGAGTCGAGCCGAAGCCTGCGGTGGCTAACCAGTCTGCAGAAGCGACCTCGGCGACCGATACACAGGCGGGCACAACTGGTCCGCAAGCTTCCGATCCCAATGCAGACAGTACGAAAGCTGCGGCGGAAACGTCGCAGGCGGCCACGGATACAACTGCTGGAGCGCAACATGCAGGCGGTGTAACAGTCTTTGCACAGCCACCCGCGAGTGGCGATGCTCATGCGAGTTCAAGTCAGGGTGCAAATCCTGAACCGGCAACGGCGCCGCCAACATCGGTGCAGGCTCCTTCCACCGTCTCTGATAGCCCGAGGGTCCCAGTAGCGAAGAACAACGTAGCGAGCGCAAAGATCAACTCAGAGCAGGCGGCCTCCTCTGATGATGAGAGCACCACGGAAGCGCCTCTTTCGGCACCAGAGCGTCATGTCAGGCCGAGAATCGTAGACAGCCAGGAAGTGGAAGGATTCACTCGCAAAGATATTCCTGATCTCCTGCGCAAGGCCGATGCTGCCGCCGGAGCCGGCGATTATCCGCTAGCGCGTTACGAATACCAAATCGTTCTGCGCCTGGACCATCTGAATGCCGCCGCGCGCAACGGACTTGCCCGCGTTCGGGCAGCCCGCGAAGAACGGCTAGGCCGCTAGTGGATCGGGCGATCCGGAGGCGGCTGGAACGCTGTGTACATCTTCTGCACCCGATCGGAATATTGCTGCAATAACTCTTCCACTCGCGCATGTTCGCTAGAGCGCACGATCATACCCACGTGCCAGGGTTTTCGCATGCGCCACACAATCTCGGAATCTCTGAACTCTTCTGTACTCGGCCACTCTTCCTTGGCCAGTGAGATTAGTAATCCTGCAGCCTCCCGCTTCGGTTGTGGAGGAACATAACTTTCGTCTTCACCGGCGACTTCGATCTTCGCCCATTCGCGCCACAAATTCACGCCGGTTGCGGCCTCGATCAATTCCGCTATGTTCGCTCCCCCTACGCGAGCCGAAGTTTCCAGAAAGTAAGTTACTCCGTCTCGCGCAACGATGAATTCGCTGTGGGAGACGCCCCACACCAGACCGAAGGCCTGCAGCACACGCCAGTTCAGCTCGCACAATTCTTTACTCTTACGATCTGCAGGGGGCAGCGTCCGCGTGGTGAATACGCCACCTTGATGAGTAACCTCCATCGGCGGCGCGCCGTACTGGCTCACAATGCAGAAAAGCAGCTCACCATGAAATGTGATTGTGTCTACGTGATAGACCTGTCCCGGAACAAACCGCTCAAGCAGGTAGAACGAGCGATCGTCACCTAAAGCCTCTAGCGACTTCCAAAGCTCATTCTCGCTGGCGATTTTCTTCAGTCCGATAGCACCGGCCTGCGATCTTGGCTTCAATATCCACGGAGCCGGTACCGCGCGCGTGAAGTCGTGTATTTCGCCGTCGTTAAGTAATCGCACGAACTCGGGAACCGGCAATTTCGCAAACTTTGCCCGGGCACGCATGGCCAGTTTGTCGCGAAAGTAGCGAGTCGTGGTCTCGCCCATTCCGGGAATGCGCATGTGCTCTCGCAAACTCGCAGCCGTTTCGAGATCGAAATCGTCTAAAGGCACGATGCGATCGATCCTGCGATTTCGGGCCAGGTGACTTACCGCGAGAACCGTGTGCTGAACGTTCCATTTCTTTTTGACGTCGGGCATGTAGAAGATCTCGTCGATGCTCTCTGTCGGCCAGTTTGCCGTTTTCATCAGGCTTTCGGATGTGAGCAGCAGCACGGTGCATCCCTGGCGTTTTGCTTCACGCAAAAACTCATGCCCTTTTTCGTAACTTGCAATGCAGAGAACTGTGAGTGGACCAGCGGCAGACATGATGGGACGAATTCAGGCGCTCGCAGTGTACCGGATGCGACCGAATCTGACGACTCCGATCATCGGTAATAGACGGCCCGATCGGCGGTACCTTTCTAGGTCTGACTACGTCACCAAAAGGGATTACTCCCAGTTTGACAGCTTCCCTGTGCCAGCGGAAAATCACGTGCCACTTCCCCGAAATCCAATTCTCCTGGAAAGTCTTGAGGAAAGCCCTATGCGCTGGGTATTCGCACTCAGCCTGATTTGGTGTATAGCCATGTTTGTAGCGGTTGCTCTATGCCGAGCGGCGGGAGCGAGCGATGTTCACGAACGAGCGATTGATTGAAAGATAGCTTCTGAAATTACCAGTAGGCATCCCGCCTGCAAACGATGTCTTCGCTCGCCCGGGCAACGCAATTTTGGTCCCAACTCTCTCCGTGCATTCCCGCTTCGGCCGGTGTTTTGACGTAATCTTTTCTCCGGACGAGAATCATAAGGACCATGAATCGCGTGCTTGCAGTGGCGTTGTGTCTTCTGTGGAGCTCGATTTTTGTAGAGTTACGCGGAACTCAGTCGGGTGCTGTCACAGTGCCTGAGAATTCCGACGCACCCGCTTCCGGAATTCTCGTGGAACTCTTTACTTCTGAAGGATGCTCAAGCTGTCCGCCTGCCGACGAGCTCCTGCGCAAGCTCGACGCGCAGCGAACCATTGCCAATAGCCAGATCGTCGTCCTTGGAGAGCACGTCGACTACTGGGATCGAACCGGCTGGCGCGATCGCTTTTCTTCGCGTGATTACACGGATCGGCAGCAAGAGTATGCCGTTCGTCTCGGCGTTCCAGAGCCATACACGCCACAAATGGTGGTCGATGGGAAGCAGGAATTTGTCGGCAATAATCCGGGTTCGTTGGAGGCGGCGCTGCGGACAGCCGCCAACGCGCCGAAGACTTCTCTATCCATCCTTGCTGCCGACATCGACGGCAACAATCTCCTCCTGAAACTCAAGACCACTTCGCTCCCGCCGGACCACAAGCGTGGGGATCTGTACGTCGCAGTGGCGGACAATTCTGATGAGACTCAAGTTCACGGAGGCGAGAACTCTGGCCGTGCGCTGAGACATGTCGCTGTCCTTCGTAGTCTGCAGAAAGTGGCGAAGGTGGGGCCGGAAGGCCTGACCAAGGACGTCACCCTACGTTTGCCAAAGGACGTCGAAAAGAACAATTTACGGGTGGTTGCGTTCGTTCAGGAATCGGGAAATGGTAGGGTGCTCGGCTCTACGGTGAGGATACTCAGCCGGACAACTGCTACTCGGTGATCGCAGCTACGTTGTTAGCGGCGGCAATTGCTGCGGATTCATCAGGAATCTGGCCGCGTCCCGAGCCTTGCAGGAGGCGGTGGTGGATGCAATACAGCGCTAACTCAAGGCGGTCAGAGACGCCCAGCTTGTCATAGACCTTGCGCAGATAATTCTTGACGACCTGCTCCGTGGTCCCAATCTCGCTGGCAATTTCTTTATTGCGCATTCCCTGCGTGACGCAGGAGATGATGAGCAGTTCCTTATCCGAAAGCTTCGTCTTCGGTCGTGGCGAAGTAAGCTGCGCCGCCTGCGCCCGGTAGGCCTCGATCACCCAGTTAACGCTTTGATTATCGATCCAGGTCTCGCCCACGGCCACTTTCCGTACGCACTTGACCAACATTTCTGGAGCGATACTTCGCGGCAGCAGGCCGCGAACTCCGCGCCGGAAGTACTCCACTGTCGTGTCTTCATCGTTCTCCGGCGAGAGCACAATCACTTTCAAGTTCGACGCTCGCTTCAGCACTTCAGAGATCGCCTCAGGAGCATTGGGCGAAATGGCGCCCTCAAAAAGAAGGACATCTGCGGGAAACTTGGCGGCGGCGGCGAGAACCTGACCAAGATTCTCCGCCTGAGCGACGACGCGAATGTCGTCTTCCAGCGCAAAAATCTTTTTCGTACCGACCCGGTAGATGGCCTGAGTGTCGGCGAGAATTACCCGGATAGATGCTGCTGACGGCTGAGCTTCAACCGGAACTGCTTCAGTCCCATTCGAAGGTGCGGTTGGATCTCCTGGTCGCGCTGGCGCAGGTTTCGATAATGGTTTGGAGGCGCCGCTGCTGCTCATGGTGGATAAACGGACTACTGGGCGCGATCAAAGTGGTATTCATCGATCACTGCTGCCACAGCCGTCCTGTCGCCTTGTTTGGAGCAGCGTACCACACGTCCGGTGCATTTCACTACGACATCTGTTGCTGTGCCCAGTACGCTGGCGGGCATCGAAATCGTGAATTCGATGCTCGACCCAATATCCATGGCTGCGTCCATGTAAAAGAGCACACCGCCGGCCGAGATATCTTCCGTCTCGCCGGTGACGCCGCTCTGCTCAGCACGAACTTGAACTGGAAGCTTAAGCGGGAACCGAACTGAACTTCTTAACTCGTCCACGGGCTCTCCCTCTGCGTAGCTCTGGCTCACGTTATATCCCCCTGCCTCCCAGAGGTAAAAGTTACCAAAGTCCACGGCGGATTGCTCCAGATTCTCAGGGGAACATGCACCTTTGGAAGAACGGAGAAGTTACCCTGTCACGGATTAAAACTTTGTTAATTCTGTGAAATTAAAGCTGTTCACCTTCATTGCCGGCACCACCATATCGAACGATTCCTCACCACTGGCCCTAACTGAACCGCTCAACATTTCAACGTTTTGCAGCATATCGATCAAGCTTTGATTGAAGCGGAAATTGCGTACTCCGCCCTGCAGCTTCCCCTTCTCGATAAGGAATGTGCCGTCACGAGTCATGCCCGTCAGGATTTTCTCGTAAGGATCAACTTCGCGGATATACCACAGGCGCGTCACCAAGATTCCGCGCTGCGTTGACGTAACCATCTCGCCAACAGACTTTGCTGCCCCATTTCCTCCCTCGACAACAATATTCATAGGTGCATCACCGATTTCGTTTGGAAGCGGAAACCCGTGGCCGGTCGGGGCAATCTTGCCTATTTGGGAGGCTAAATCCGAGTCTTGCATCTTGCGTGCGGTAGCACGGCAGAACACTAAACCCCGAATAACGCCTTTATCGACCAGGGTCACCCGACGACGCGCTACGCCTTCACCGTCGAAGGTCGCTCCAGATTGAAGAGGATGGTACACGTCATCATGAATTGTTATGTTGTCCCCGAATAAGCGGTATCCAACCCTATTGTTCAGGAAGGAACGCTGTTCAAGGAGGGCTGTGCCGCCAAAGTCGAAGAACATGAACCCAAGCAAGTCGAGGACCGCTGCAGGTTCAAGAATTACCGTGTACTTCCCTGGGGGAACTTCTCGTGGACGAGTCGTGTGAGCGGCCTTCTCAGCGGCGACTTCGGCCAGGCGTTTCGGTTGCAGATTGGCAACATTGGGTGAGTTCGCCTTCTGCCAGCCGGAAGAATCATCAGCGAGCATCGTGATCGAGACCTCTGAACTCGTCTGACGATGAATCCTTGCCAATCCCCGCGAATTAAGCAGGGCTTCCATGCTCTCGGAAGACGAATAGATTCCTGCCGCAATCTGTTTGTGCTGCTTCGCCACACTGACAATCTGTTCCACAGCGGCAGCTCGATCCTCCGGCTTGATCGCCGCAGTCGCTCCGAAGTGCCGCTGAACAGGAGTCTCATTCCCCGCCTCGGCTGAAGATGGAACCGGCAACAAGTCAGGATCCCGCTCCTGCACACGGGCAATTTGTTCCGCTGACTGCACGGCTCGCTTCAGGTTCTCGTCATCCAGACGATTCGTGGTGGCCCGCGCAGTCTTGCCATCGAGAGCAACGCGAATCGAGATTACATACCCTTCTTCCGCGACATTCTGGTGAATCGTGTTGTTGGCGAAGCGCGTGAGCGCGCTGCGTCCGCCCGCGATGATCGCCTCAACCTCGTCAGCGGAAGAGAGTTTTTGAAGGCGCGAAAAGATATCGTGAATGCGTTCTTGGGAGAGCATGTTCGAAGTGAAGACAGAGTATCAAAAGGGAGTGTGAGGGCCGTTTCACGGTGAGGCGTATTCCTCAGCCGTCCTCGGGATTGTCGGTGTACGGAATACGCGCTGACAGGCGCGAAACTACCCTTTGTATACTGCTCTTCTATGTCCATGAAAGAGGCAGCGCACTGGGCGCTAGACACAGCGTTGAAGCGTGGGGCTTCGTATGTTGACGCCCGAATCGTCAGTGACCGTCAACGGGCACTCGCCACGAAGAATGGCAAAATCGGGCACGCATCCGACTCCGAGTCTCTGGGCATCGGTGTTCGGGTGCTGGTCAACAAGGCGTGGGGATTTGCCTCCACCGACAACCTTTCGCGCGAGTCTATCGAAGCCACGGCAGCACGAGCGGTTGAAATAGGTCGCTCTTCTTCGCGTGTGCAGGAGCATCCCATCCAGCTTGCTCCGGAAAAGCCGATAGTCGCTGAGTGGACCAATCCCTGCAAGATCGATCCTTTCAGTACATCAGTTGAACAAAACCTCGCCTTGTTGATGGCCTGCGATAAGGAACTACGCTCAGTGGAAGGAGTAACGCTGGCAGAGGCGCAGATGACTTTGCGTCGCTACGAGCAATGGTTTTATTCAAGCGAAGGGTCAGACATTCATCAGACGCGTTTCAGTACTGGCGTTGGCTATGACGCGTTCTCGTTCGCCGGCACCGAGATTCAGAAGAGGTCATACCCGAACTCCTTTGGTGGCCAGTACCAAAACAAAGGCTACGAACTGATCGACGAGCTGCGCCTGGTTGAAAATGCCAAACGCATCGGTGAAGAAGCGGTCGCTCTGCACAAAGCGCCGCAGTGTCCCGAGGGGCAGTTCACCGTGATCCTCGGATCGTCGCAGCTTGGACTGCAGATTCACGAGTCCATTGGACACCCCATCGAACTTGACCGAGTGCTGGGCATGGAGGCCAACTTTGCCGGCACGTCGTTCCTCACCATCGACAAGCTGCGCAACCTGCGCTATGGCAGCTCCGATGTGAACGTAGTCGCCGACGCAACTGAGCAACACGGTCCCGGATTGGGAACGTTCGCCTACGACGACGAAGGCGTTCCGGCACAATGCACCCCCATCATCACGAATGGAGAATTCACCGGCTACCTTTCGTCTCGGGAAACCGCGCACACCATCGGCGAGCAGCGCTCCAACGGAACCATGCGCGCAGAGGGCTGGAACCGCATTCCGCTTATTCGCATGACGAATGTCAGCATCCTCCCCGGCCAGAAGCCGCTTACGCTCGATCAACTAATCTCCGGCACAGACGATGGCATCTACATGGAGACTAACCGCTCCTGGTCCATCGACGACAAGCGCTACAACTTCCAGTTCGGCTGCGAAATCGGATGGGAGATCAAGGGCGGCAAGCTCGGCCGCATGTTCAAGAACCCGTCCTACTCCGGCATTACCACTGAATTTTGGAACTCTATGGATGCGATCTGTTCTCGCGACGAATGGCGCCTCTGGGGCACACCGAATTGCGGCAAAGGCCAGCCCATGCAGACCATGGGCACGGGACACGGCGCCGCGCCGGCGCGTTTTCGCAAGATTGCCGTCGGCAGCGCCTACAAGGGCACTTAGTAGAGTGCATCTCGCCCCCGATTGGGAGTCAGATGCGAAAATCCGAAACGGGAAGAAGAGGATGGACCACCCGCATCTTAAGACGGAGTTCGGGGCTCCATATGGTATCGAGGTTGACGGCGATCTACGATTTCCTTTTGCATAGCTTGCTCGACCATGCGCTCAACCTGAGGCATGAAAGGCTCTGGGTTGAGAAGCGCAACCTTGCCGCCACTGTGTCCTAACTGCAGAGCGACTTCGTTCCACCGTAACAGCGGAGAGGTGACAGGAATGTGAACCGACTCGCGAGCGGGCTCCGGCTTAAGGAGATATCCCACCCAGATCAGTAGGGAGGCGGAGTACGCCATCGGGAGCAATTGTGACCACAGCGGGATCTTGCTGAGATGGGAGCTGCTTAAAGCCGTATATAGGAGAATTGTGCAGAATGCATCGAACCCGAATCCGAGTGCGAACCCAAATACTCGGTTCCTCATGGAAAGCCCCAGGTGCTGAGAGCCGATGAACAGAAAAATCAGCAAGGCACACTGCAACACGCCGACTATTCGCTCGAAGTCATGGACACTCGTCGATAACCAATGGTGGGGGGCTCCAGCCGACGATGCGGGATTGCTGACGAACACCACCAAGCCGACGAACAAGATTGACCCGCCAGCCCACTTGAACACTATCTTCGCCAAATCCTGCAAGCCCGCGAAAGGTTTGAATGCGGCACAGAAGATCTCATAGAGAACCGCGATGGCAGCCATGTTTGCCAGCGCCGTCCCCACCCAGTACACCGAATAGTAGGCCCAGGATGACAATCCAAATTTGCGATAGCAGAGAAAGCGAACCGCATCAAGCAGAGTGAGAAACAGGAGGTAAGAAGCAAAGAAGGTAAACTGATTCAGCAACTTACGCCGATACAACAAATAGACACAAAGCAGCTGGAGAATCGGGCAGGACAACCATATCAGAGCTGCTTGAAGTGTCAGACCGGGCATCGTCCCCTTGGTTTTGAGGAGGATATTCCCTTGCCCGGCCCAACTTCAAGCAGAAAGCATGGCCTTCGACGCAAACCTTGTCGGGTTGCTAATTGACGGCGCACCCGTCCGGGGGGCACACGGGTACAGGGGCTCCGCCGGCGACGCCGGGTTGGTTAGGCGAAATGCTGGCAGCCACGATCACTGCTCCGAGCATGATGGTTCCAATTAACAAGCGAAACGATTTCTTCATAAGTTTGTTTCCTCAAGAACAAAAAGGTAACTTGCACCCTCGCCGGTGCCAGTTACCTGATAGCAACAATATCAACCACAGCCGGTTTTCCCAACCGATTTCTTCGTGAAAACTCCATTCGAAAAGTCAGAAGATCATGGCCTGTCGGAGGCCGAGCTGCGGCAATTTTCGTTGACAAAATTCCGTTTCCGAATGCACCAGCCGGAGGGGTCGAAAGAGCTGGCAAGCCGAGCTATATAGAGCGATATAAACTGATTATAATCATACGTTTATAGCAAATCGCACCAGTAGTTGTTTAGAGTCGTTGCGCCTGGAATCTTGTGAACCTTGCGTAGCCCCGGGCTCAAAAAGCTGAGTCCCCGATCGCTGAACAAATCTCTTCACCAACCCGCGGCGAATCGTATCGAGATGGTAATCTTCGCTCCGCTGCAACTCCAAACGCTCGCTGCCATTTTCGGGTCTTTGCTTTTTGCCGCGAACTCGGGGGTCCGGTATGGATTTGGCAGCCGAAACTCCTCAGTGGTGTTGGCGCCCTTCCTGTTTGATTCTTGCTCCGACTCCAAGGATTTCGCGTGCCCTTCGATAACAACGAGGGCACCCGATTGGGTCAAGAATCCGGAAGGGGGAAATCGCACGACCAAGAGGGTGGGGCGAACCCTCAAACCTGTCGTTTTTCGTGAGCCAAATCCGATTTTAAGGAGTGCGGGAAAAAACACGCCTAGTGCGCGCGATTGGCCGTTGGTCCCTCGCGGCGCTCATGATCAACCTTGTGATCGGCAGCGGCATTTTCGGGCTGCCATCGAAGATAGCCTCGTTAACCGGCAGGCAAAGTCCGTTGGTCTTCGTGATTGCTGCGGCAGGCATTGCGGTCATTGCCGGCTGCTTCGCGGAATTAGCTTCTCGTTTTTCCGAAAGCGGAGGGCCTTATCTTTACACGCTAGTCGCCTTCGGCCGATTCGTCGGGATACAGACGGGATGGTTGAACTTGCTGTCTCGCGTGGCAGCGACGGCGGCAAGTGCAAATCTGCTTACCGTGTATCTTGCCGAGTTTTGCCCGCCTTTGGACCGCCGCTTGGCCGCGGCGTCCACGATTACGGTTCTGTTGGCCGTGCTCGCGGCATTTAACATCCGCGGAGTGAAGATCGGCGCCGGAACGAACAACCTCCTCGCCGTCGCTAAACTGGTTCCACTGCTGGCTTTTATCCTGCTGGGATGCGTGTTCCTCAGTACGCGCGGAACTCCGGTGTTCAGTGCTCACGAGTCGCATTCGACGAATGCCTGGCTGAATGCAATGCTCCTGGCCATCGTCGCCTACGTGGGATTTGAGTCCGCACTGATTCCCGCCGGAGAAGCAAAGAATCCGGAGCGCGATGCCCCGATCGCAATCCTTATCGCTTTGGCTATCTGCACTCCCATCTACGTGGTGATTCAGTTTGTGACTGTCCACGCTCTCTCCGATCCGGCGCAAACTCAGCGCCCGCTGGTAGCAGCGGCGCACACTATCGGTGGCACTCCGCTCGTTGGGCTCATCGGCATCGGCGTCGTGCTGTCGATCCTGGGATATCTGGCGGCAGCAATGATTGCCGGCCCCAGGGTACTGTTTGCGCTCGCCGAACAAAAAGATTTTCCCCGCTGTTTCGCCGCTGTCCATTCCCGATACAGGACGCCTTACATTTCAATCATCACGGTCGCCACTCTGGTGTGGGTACTTGCCTTGCTCGGCAGCTTCACCTGGAACGCCCGGCTCATGGCTGTCTCGCGGCTGGTTACGTATGCTTTGTCGTGCGCAGCGCTACCAACCCTGCGCCGCAAGAGTACCGAGCGACCACGGTTCCGTTTGCCCGCAGGGGATCTCCTGGCCGTCATCGGGATTGCCTTTTGTGGAGTACTCGTCAGCCGTATCGGCAAAGGCGAGTTCCTGATTCTATTGCTGACGCTGATGATCGGTTCTGTGAACTGGCTGATCGTGAGCCGCCGCCCTGCGCGCAGCTATGCGGAATTGAGCAGCATGACTAAATCGGCCAAAGCCACAGCCGCGAGCACCCCTGCCCCTTCGCTATAATCCTGCCGACCTCTCATCGTCCACGATTGCGATCAAACTACCTCCCGCCACCGATCCGATGCCCCTTTTCCGTTCGTCGGTCGAAAATAGACTGGCACTTGCAGTGTTGCTATAGGACCTTGGTTCTACCTTGCTCGGACTTCGGAAAGTATCCGGTTTACAGGAACTGATGGCTTGTACAAGAGGCGATGCCAAGAGCAAACACATCTCCCGAACAGATCGGAGAGGAGTTGCTTGGCATCGCCTTCTATAGAACCCGTCCGTTGCGCATCATCACCGACCCCAAGCAGTTCTCCGCCAACTATCTTTGAGCGCGTCTCGAACCTTCTCCTCGTCGGCCCATTCTGGATGGGGAAGCGTCAATGACGGATAGGGCTGAGGCCGCAGCGGCGTTGGGAGCTGGTCTCCCTCTTGTATACGTCCGCGTGCGCATTGCTATTGTGGGAAATCGTCAATTGCGGATTGGTAAACTGCCTCGCTACGGCACCTGCTTCCGCGCGTCCTGCTCGCTGAGAACCCCGAAAGGGTTCTCTTTAGACCGACGGTTTTTGATCATTCTGTGGCAGTCTTGCCACTTCCCTTTCGCTTGCATTCGTGGTACCACAGCAGTAACAGTGTCGAAGATCTGTGCCAATTCGGGAAGCGAGCTCTTTGACTCTGGCGACTCGGCACTGGCTACGCACGGTTGCCCAATGCGAATCCCACTACAGTCCCAGAATGATCCCAACGAGATTTCTGGGATATCCCACAGAGATCCCACCGAGGATTCTGGGATATCCCATCGAGACCCCATGGGATCTCGTGGGATCTCGGCGACTAAGTCCTTTAAATCTTGGGATCTCGCAAAAAAAACTCAGCCTTCAGCCCGGCAACACTCAGCCGCGGTGGTTCATTGGCGTGGCGGCATACGCAACGATACCGTGCGTACCGATCCGTCTACCAATCAGTAGCCTAGGGCATGCGATGCGTATGCCCTAGGTATGCCTGCGTATCCCTGCGTATGGCTGGGTATTGCTTTGATTTTTTTTGCAGTCCGCCTGCAAGACAATGACAACGGCTTTGTTGATAGTGGCTCCGGGAGAAAGCCGCGGAATTCGCTGTTATCCCCTGTTTCTAACGCGACAATTTAGGGTTTCGCGCAGAATTCAATGATTTCGCGATCGAATTGCGGAAAATCCCCTGTTATTTGCCCTGTTCTGCCCTTAAGCAGCGGCTTTTTTGTAGCGCTAAGTGATTCCAATTCGGTTGCCCAACTTCCGCTGTTAACTGTCATGCGCTGCAAAGTTGCACTCCGCGCCAGCGGACGTCCTGGTGACTGCCCCGACAGCGAAAAACTGTGGGCGCGCACTTGCGTGGCGGGCCTACAATGGTTAGGCTCGAAAGCCACCCCCGGGAAGTGGGCACTATGTTTGTCCCTGGTCGTTTCTCGCTTAGGATCCTTAAGCTTCTTTCCATTCTGTTGCCTTGTATCGCTGCGCTCCCTGTAAATGGTCAGACAGTTCCGGCACAAGCAACTCCACGCGCCGTAACTGAGACCGCTCTTGATCCGAGCCCGGACTTTGCGGGCTGGACTACGTCACTATGCCGCAATCCGCTGCAGGCCGATCCAAGAATCATCGCCGCATTCATGCGCCCCTGGCTCTTAACCGACAGGTTGCTAGGTTTAACTCCGGAGTCGAAGGGCACGCGTTCGCTGCCGGAGCCAAAGTCGTACAAGCTCACTCCCGATCCCTCCAATTGGTCGCCGCTTGCCTCCTCTGCTGACGAAGACGAACTCGCGTATCTTTCCGACGTATCGCGTCCTGGGCATCCTAATACTGCACAACGCATGGCTTCCGAAGCTCCTCGTCACAGCACCGCAGTAGTGCCGGCCAAGTACGATACCTCCCGAATTGGGAATCGAGAGGTAGGTCAAGGGATCAACTTTTTTTCTATCGAGAAGGAGATTGCGCTAGGCAGGGAGTTGTCGCTCCAGGTGGAGCAGAGTGCACGACTAATGACGGATCCCGCGATCACCGAATATGTGAATCGCAAGGCTCAATTGCTGGTTCAGCATTCTGATTGCAAGGTACCGTTTGTCGTGAAGATCGTGGACGACGACGAAGTAAACGCCTTCGCTCTGCCCGGTGGTTTCTTCTACGTAAATACCGGACTGATTCTCGCGGCAGACGATGAAGCCGAACTCGCGGGCGTAATGGCGCACGAGATCGCTCACGTCTGCGCGCGGCATGCGACTAAAAACCTTACGCGCGGGCAGATCACCCAATATGCTTCCCTGCCACTGATCTTTCTGGGCGGGCCGGTGGGATTCGCGATTCGCCAGATTTCCGGATTTGCCATGCCGCTTTCGTTCCTCAAGTTCAGCCGCGATGCGGAGCGCGAGGCCGACTTGCTGGGCATGCAATATCAATACGCTGCGGGCTACGATCCTACGGCATTCGTGGACTTCTTTGAGAAGCTCGAGACGGAGGGGAAAGAACCACACAACTTCGTTGCTCGCGCCTTCATGACGCATCCGATGACGGACGACCGGGTTCGTCGAGCGGAGCACATGCTTGAGAATTTTCCTGATCGCGACAGCTACATCACCGACACCAGCGATTTCGACCAGGTACGGAATCGACTTTCCCAACTTACGCGGGGTCGAGCGCTAAATGGCGGCAAACGTCCGCAGCCGACTTTGAGGCGGAGAACCGGCACCCAGTAGATACTTACTCAGGAAAGGGCGCGCCCGGGCGCTCCCTTTTCATCGCTCGAGCACACCTTCCAACATTTGGAAGAATTCCGGGAATGAAATCTGTGCCGCATCGGCTCCGTGAATCACTGTCTCTCCGTCCGCCCTAAGCGCCGCAACCGAAAACGCCATGGCAATGCGATGGTCGTGTTCGGAGTCGATCTCAGCTCCGTGCAGTTGCTGTCCACCTGGAACGGTCAGGCCATCTTCGTGCTCGGTGACTTTCGCGCCCATAGCGCGGAGATTTTTGGCTACGGCCGCGATCCGATCTGACTCCTTCACTCGGAGTTCTCGCGCGTCGTGTACCAGCAAACCATCACGCGTGTACGGAGCGATTGCCGCCAGCACAGGAATTTCATCGATTAGTGCTGCGGATTGCGAGCCAGCCAGGCGGATGCCTTTGAGTGGTCCGGCTTCCAAAGCCACCGTGCCGACGAGCTCTCCATGCTGCTCTTCCACCTGTACCATCCTGATGCGGGCTCCTAGAGCGTTTAGCACATCCAGGAGCACGGCGCGAGTGGGGTTCAGTAGCAGCGAGTCGATGACCAAATTGCTGTCGCGAAATAGCGAGGCAGCGCACAGAAAGAATGCGGCTGAGGAGATGTCCCCAGGCACAGAAGCTTCGATGGCCTTTAGCTGCTGGCCACCCTGGATGCTTACACGATTCTTATCACGGGAAATTCGTGCGCCGAATGCACGCAACGCAACTTCTCCATGATCGCGTGTGCGGACCGGCTCCTCGACACTGGTTTCGCCATCGGCGAGAAGCCCAGCAAAAAGAAGAGAGCTCTTGACTTGCGCGCTCGCAACTTGAGGTCTGTATTCGATGCTTCGCAACCTTGCGCCTTTGATATGCAGGGGCGCATGACCATCTTCTGATGAGATCTTTGCACCCATCTGCGTAAGCGGTTCTATAACGCGACGCATTGGCCGGCGAGAGAGGGAAGCATCGCCAATCATTTCGCTCGTGAACGGCTGCCCAGCAACAATTCCCGACAACATGCGCATAGTTGAGCCTGAGTTTCCGCAATCGAGAGGAACTGACGGAGCACTCAACTCACCCGCTCGTCCAATAATCGCAATCTCACCATTAGCTCTCGTCACTTCCACTCCAAGCGACCGCAGACAAGCGAGAGTACTGGCGCAATCCGCTCCGGTTGAAAAATTGCGCAGTCGAGTTGTGCCCTCCGCCAGCCCCGCCAACATCGCATAGCGATGAGAGATGCTTTTGTCGCCGGGAAGACGTATCGATCCAACGAGATTCCTAGCGGGTTTTATCACCATGTCCGTCATTTCTTCAATTCCACTCCAGAGCAGCCGCCACATAGTTGCCTGGTTGTACGATTTTTATTTCTAACCGCACCGAATTCACTCAGCCAACTAAACCCAGGAACTCTAACTCTCACTCTGAAGCACGGCGGTTACGCTGTTGCCGAGCGCTGTACGAGGTTCCCCACGGGTGACAAGGTACCTCCCGATGCTCGTGAACGACTCGAGGAACCAGGCCATGAAAGGCCGATTTGTAACGACTCTGCTGGCAATTCTCTTCTTCGCAGGCAGTTGTTTTTCTCAAATATTCAGTCCCAACTTAACATCGGGAACATCGTCCAAGATCCCCAGCTTGAACAGCGTCTCAGGTGTCGTGATTGGGAGCGATGGCGCGCCAATCGCCGATGCTCGCATTGAGTTGCGCAACGAAAACACGGGACAGACAGTTGCTTCAGGTTACACGAACGCGAGGGGACAATTCGAGTTTGCCAACCTTCCTTCCGCCCAATACGAGCTCGTAGCAACTTCCGGACTTTCGGAGGCACATGAGCGAGTCGGCCTTGAGGGACCGATTGGCCTGAAAATACGCCTGCACAATTCCAATCAAGCAGCTGCGCAAGCAGACGGAAAAGCAACGGTTTCAGTGGCGGAATACAAGGTCCCGCAAAAGGCGCGGGAGGCCTATCATAAGGCTCAGGCTGCACTTTCAAAGAACAAGCCCGAGGACACCGCTAAGTATTTGGCCAAAGCCTTGGAGATCTTTCCCGATTATGCCCCTGCGTTAACCCTTCGCGGTGTCCTCTCGCTCGATCGTTCTGATCCGAACGCGGCTATGAATGACTTTGACAAGGCAATTCACTCTGATCCGGGCTTCGCCCTCGCCTACACCGCGATGACTGCGGCACTGAACCAACTTAGAAAGTTTGATGAGGCTTTACGATCGGCAGACCGTGCCCTCACCTTGGCACCGCAATCCTGGCAAACCTACTTCGAGATGGCGAAAGCCTACGTTGGGAAGGCCGACTATCCCCATGCTCTGCAGCAATTAACCAGAGCGCAGAGCTTGAATCAGGCGGACTATGCTCCCATTCATCTCGTACGCGCACATGTGATGCTCGCAATGAAGGACTACAGCAACGCCATGAACGAGCTTCAAGCTTTCCTTGCGCTGGCTCCGCAAGATCCAAACTCTAGTGCAGCACGAAATGCTTTGGAAAAGGTAAAAGCCCTCGCTGCCTCATCCGCTAACCAGCCGATGGTCCACTCGGCCCGATGATCAGTTGAGCCGCAGGCTGTTGAGGAACTGCCATAGGACGGGCGCAAATTCGTTGGGACTCTCGAATGTGGCGTAGTGTCCAGCCTTTGGGATCACTGACAGTCTGGCTCTGCGAATATGCTGCTGCATCACCTGTGCGTGCGCCATCGGTGTGAGAGTGTCCTCCTCCCCGGCGACCACGAGCGTCTCAACATCGATTCCTCGAAGGGTGGGAACGGAGTCCGGACGCTCTGCCATTCCCTGCTGTATCGCCGCCAGTCCAGCGACTGTCATTGCGTCCATCATCTTGCGAGCTTTGGCTGCGATGTCTGGGCGATTGCGCCGCGTAGTCTCACCAATCAGAAGTTGGCTTTGCGCATCGAGAAAATGCGCTGTTCCACGGAGGCGAGCATCTTCGATCGATTTCATGCGGTTCGCCCTTCCCTGCTCGGTATCGGGCTCTGCGCGCGTGTTTGAGAGGACAAGCCCTTGAACACGGTCGCGATGTCTCCGCCAGAACTCAAAGAGAATGTAGCCGCCGATTGAGACCCCAACGAAGACTGCCTTCGCAACTTGTTCGGCATCGAGCAGTCGCCTCAAATCCTCCGCATGCTTCGCCATGGTTGCCGAACCATTTCCTACTTCGGAGCGGCCGTGAGCACGCAGGTCAGGCAGAATGAGCTTGTAGCGTGTCCAGAACCTGGCGGCTAATGGCGTCCAGAACGCATGATGCACAGGAAACGGGTGGAGCAGCACGACTGGAAATCCGTCGCCCATAGTTTCGTAGTAGAGCTGGATGTCGTTGCTGCGGATCTGCATAAGTTCTCAGTTGCGACTCCGCCGACCAAAGAAAGCCCAAGCTAAGAATCCTGCTGTCGGAATTTGCCGATAGTTGGAGCCGTCAGTCGCGTATAGCGCACGATCTCCATCGCTGAATCGCACTTCGCCTTTGACGACTTCTTTGAGCGCCTGCTCAAGCTTTCGTGATTGCGGAAAAGCTTTGTGCTTGGAAGCGTGATGCGAACTCGGAGGGAGAGGTGAAGGATTGGGTGAAGATGGCGTGAGTGAGACGAGCTTGGCCATAACCTGTTTGGATCGCTAAGATTTCCGTTTTCCTTCTGGAGCCAACCAGCATATCTCCAGAAACAGCAAAGGCAGCCAAGCTGGCTGCCTTTGCCAAATACGAAGCTACTCTGTTCAGTGGCGAGCCGCGGGCTTCTTCTTCGCAGCCGTGCCTCGCTTCGCTGGTGCCGCGGGCTTTTTGGGGGCAGTTCCCTGCTTAGCACCTTCGGTCAACGTGAGCATTACGCCACCACCGGTGTTCGGCAAGCAACCAGCAGGTTGATTCTGAGGCTGTCCAGAGGTCGCAGATTGCTGTCCGGTAGAGCCCTGGTTAGCAGCCGGCGGGAGAGGCGTATAGCTGGTCGCTTTGCCGACCCACTTTCCCTGAAGCAGAGTCCCAGGTTGTGGAACCTGAGCGGCTGGCAGCGGAGTGGCCATTCGCAGCGTAACATCAGCCTTGCCGTCATGGATGTTGTCATCCGTAGTCGCGAGTTGGAGTTCGTCCGGCGTCGCGCTGATAACTTTGGCCGCATGATCCGGACTGCTCACGGGAATACCCTTGCCGTTTAGGAAGGCCCAGACCTGCTGTGCGTCCTTCTCATTGCCCGATCCGAGCACGAAGAGCCAGTCGCCGTATGCCATCTGCGAGACGTCGGGATTTTGCTTCATGATCGTGTCGGCAAACTCGCACGGAGTAGGCTGCGGTGGAGCCGGCGTGATCGTGAATCCCGGCGGAGGGGCCGGAGAGTTTAGCGCCTTCTGCTTGACCTCGTCCCATCCGTCTAGCGAGCCGTGGTACTTCTTGTAGTAATACTGAGCAAACTTCTCGATTTGCTGCTGAGCAGCTGGATTGCCCTGAGCAAGATCGACCGCGCGCGCTGCGTAGAACAACCCAGTCACAGAGTCAGGCGGGTTCGCCTGTAAGTATGCTGTCGCTAATGGATAGACATCCTGAAGATTGTTGGCGTTTTCTGGAACAGATATAGCAGCAGACAGCGCCTTTTGTGCAGTTGGGTAATCTTTTCGCTGCACTGCGTCCATGCCGATGGCGCCGTTGAAGATCACCTTCACACCGTTTTGCAGCTTTGCAAAATCGGCATCCGACACGCCAGCAGGATGAGGCATCGAGTCTGCCGCCTGCAATCCACGCTGCGCGTACTGGGCTGCCTGACCACACAACTGTTGAGCCGCCTGTGGGCTCGTCTGCTGTCCACACTGTGCACGGGTGAGATAGGTGAGCAATGCCAGAGCCCGGACGTTGTTCGGATTTGCCTGCAGAAGCCGATTGGCAGCGTCGGTCGTTTTCGCAGCATTATTCGCTGCCTGGTATGACCCCATTAACTGTTCGAGTGTTTCCTCTTTGACGACTGTATTCGGATACTGCTGCAAGAACGCTTCGAGTGATTGGGCCTTGGCGTTCGGATCGTTGTTACTAATCGCGCTCATGTAGGCGTTGTATTCCGCAGGATCCTTGATTGTCTTCTGCTGCGGTTGAGCGCCGGCCTGTTGACCGGAAGCGGTTTGCCCGGGCTGGGCACTCTGGGAGTCCTGGGCAAAGCCACAAGCGGCAAATGCCAACAGAGACGTCACGAGCAACTTCTTCATTGAAGCTCCTTCATTAGCTGTCCGGCCAGAGCAATAAAATTGGCGGACCGCGTCACTCGGCACGAAAAGTTTTTGATTTCTGAACCACAACCCGGCTTGCACCGGACAACCCACCCGGCGCGGTCCAGCAGACGTACCACCGTCTGTTGGTTGCGCCTTTTGACCGCGGCCAGCAAACACAATCAGCAACCGCTTCTGGCAGAGAAACGCTGATTATAAGAATGCACCACGAACATAGCAAGCCATGTTGCAGGTAACAAGCTGCCTTGTGACTCTTTACTATTTAGATGCAAGCGACCGCTCATTCTTGCGCGGGATTTTCACAGGCGCACCGCGGCCAGACTCCACCGTTGTGATATTGACACCGCAACTTTTTTGAGGTTCCCGGTTTGCCGTGAGAGGTTTTTTCGAGCCGCAGTTCCTCGCTGAATCGAGGTCGCAAGACTTCAGGACAGCGTTTCTCCGTGCTGCATGGCGATGACCTTCGCGCCGCTTCCTTCGATCAATTTCTCAAGCTGTTGCGGCCGTCCCGTGAGAGCCGGGAAAGTATCGAAATGCATGGGGATGATGAACTTTGGCTTTAGCAGCTTGCAGGCGTAAGCCGCCTCTCGGGGAGACATGGTAAAGAGATCGCCGATTGGTAGCATTACCAACTCTGGCGCATAAAGTTCACGAATGATTTGCATGTCGCCGAAGACGTTCGTATCGCCAGCATGATAGAACTTGAGTCCACCTTCGATTTCAACCACGTATCCGCAAGGCTCGCCGCCGTAGATAATCTGTCCGTCGTCCTCGATGCCGCAAGAATGATCGGCGTGCACCATGGTGACGCGGACGCCTTCGACGGTCTGCGAGCCACCTTTGTTCATCGGCAGGATCTGTTTGGCACCCTTCTTCTGCAACCACAGACACAGCTCGTACACACCCACTACCTTGGGGTTGTGCTTCTTGTTGAGCTCTACTGCATCACCGATGTGGTCTCCATGCCCATGAGTGCAAAGCATCACGTCGATCTTCTTAAAACTTTTCTTTTCGTTGGGACAAGCCGGATTGTTCATTACCCAGGGATCGATGAGGATTGACTTCCCTGAAGCGGTTTCAATGTGGAAGGTCGAGTGGCCCAGCCACGTAATCTTGTTCCCTTTTAGGTCAATCAAGGCGTTTCCTCGCAAGACATAATGATTCTATTAGCGACCCTTCATCAGCGCCAAAGACAAAGGCAAAACCCCTCACGCAGATGAACGCAGATTGAAGGATGGACGCAGATTCTCAGGGATTCCTTAGATCGTGGAGCTTGCAGCTCTCCTGATTGTCTTGCGTGCGTTGTCTAACGCGAGACGCCGAATTTGCGCGCTGGGTCCAAAATTCAGCAGAAGTCCCACTTCAAAGTTTGTGGCGCGCAGGTAATTCAGAAGCTGTTTTTCGTGGCTGATATCCAGTTTCTGTACGGCCTTCATTTCTATAATCACCGATGATTCGACTACGAGATCACTGCGAAACTCACCCACGTTCATTCCACGGAACGATACCGTCACTGGATACTGTCGCTGGAAGGAGATACCAGGCGACGTGAGAACGAGACAATAAGCTTCCTCGTACACGCTTTCCAGAAAACCATAACCGAGTTCGTTGTATACCTCGAAGAAAATACCAATCAGCGTCTCGGTTAGTTCTACGTGCTTGAAGCCTTGGTCGCTCATTGCGGTCCCAAATGATATCTGAAATCTCCAAAGATCCGCGTCCCTCCCGAAATCTGCGTTCATCTGCGTAGGTAGTTGGTCTTGCTTTTCAGTTGCCGTTCTTTTAGCGCGAGGAGCACAATACGGCTATGGCCGCTGCAACGATTCACACAGGACTGGAAATTCTCTACACGCGCGATCAGATTTCCAAACGGGTTGCCGAGATGGGCGAGCAGATCTCGCGAGATTTTGCCGGACAAAAAGTTGTCCTGGTCGGAGTGCTCAAAGGAGCAACGATCTTCCTCGCTGACCTGGCTCGCTGCATTAGTCTCGATGCGACATTCGATTTCCTGTCCACTTCAAGTTACGGCAAGGGCCATCAACAAAGCGGCGAAGTCCGCCTGCTGAAGGACGTTGACCACTCCGTGGAGGGCCAGAACATTATTTTGGTGGAAGACATCCTCGACACAGGACTGACGTTGAGTTATCTGCGCAGAGTTCTGAGCGCGCACCAGCCGAGAAGTTTGAAGATCGCCGCCCTGCTCGACAAACCGGCGCGGCGGATCCAGAAGATCGACGGTGATTACATAGGCTTTACGATTCCAAACAGATTCGTCGTCGGCTACGGACTTGACTATGCAGAGCGCTATCGCAATCTGCCGGACATCTGTGTGATTCCACCCTCCGCTCTGGGTGACGAGTGAGTTAGAATCGTATTTCGGTCATGCCTATTGAGATTTCGGAAGCGCCACAGATCGCGGTAGCTCCGGCGCAAGCGGATTGGCAACGCCTGGCTGCAATCCTCGATCACACTCTTCTCAAGCCAGAGTCCACGAATGCAGAAGTAGAACGACTTTGCCGTGAGGCCTTGGACTATGGCTTCGCTTGCGTAATGCTGAATCCAACTTACATCGCCCTGGCATCCTCATTCCTGGCTGGAACTGGAGTGAAGATCGGATGCGTCGTTGGATTTCCCTTTGGCGCCAATACCACTAATGTGAAGCGGTATGAGGCTCTGGATGCCATACGCTTGGGAGCCCATGAAGTCGACATGGTGATGAACATTGGGGCACTCAAATCTGGTGATCGCGTGCGTGTGCAAGCGGACATGCAGGGGATGGTGCAAATCGCTCATGACAACGGGGCCATACTGAAGATCACCATCGAAACCGCATTGCTCTCCCTGGAAGAAAAAATCTTGGCCTGCCAGCTCGCAGTGGCGGCCGGTGCCGACTTCGTGAAGTCGAGCACGGGATTTTCTCATGCAGGGGCAGTGCCAGCCGACATCTCCCTCATGCGCGGGGTGGTGGGCGAGAAGCTCGGAGTGAAGGCTTCTGGCGGAATTCGCACCTTTGAAGACGCTCAGACCATGGTTGAGGCTGGTGCGAACCGAATCGGAACCAGCTCAAGTGTCTCCATCGTAGAGTCCGCTCGCACGAAATCCGTCTAGGCTCTCGTCTCCACACCCCGCTCGCGCGCACTTCTGCACACTTCGCTGCATAGACGGCGACCTGAGACGCATCTCGCGCTATCATCGAATGCTGCATTATGAGTTCCACTCGCACAAAGTCTCCCGCACAGAATGCGCCAGCTGAGGCGACAATGCCAGCTGCTGGGAATGGTGCGCCCGTGCAGGACAAGCTGGCCCCGAGCGCTGCGATCGTGGGAAATGCCGCAGCCATCTCCATGCGGCTCGAGAATTTTCTTATCGAGGTTGCCGACACTCTCAATAGCACCCTCGAGATGGACAAATTGTTGGGACGAGTGGCTGAGCTGGTTCGCCAAGTCATCGACTATGAGATCTTCGCCATCCTCCTGCTGAATGAACGCACACAGGAATTGCGCATCCGGTTCCAGATTGGGCATACACCCGAGACAGAGCGTCTAAAGATAAAAGTCGGTCAGGGCGTCACCGGGATGGCCGTTGAGCGACGCAGCTCGGTTCTGGTCGACGATGTCCGCAAGGAGCCGCGGTATATCAACGCCGATCCAATCGTCCGCTCGGAACTCGCAGTGCCGCTCATCGCAAAGAAGCGCGTGATCGGCGTGATCGATATCCAGGCAAGCAAGGAAGGTTATTTCACCGACGAACATAACCGCATCCTCACGATTGTCGCTTCGCGAATCGCCGCCGCGATCGAAAATGCGCGCTTGTATACCCGGGTAGCACGGCAGGCGCAAACGCTGACAGTTCTGAACGAGATCAGCCGCGAACTCACGTCGATTCTTAACGTCGATCAGTTGTTCAAGCGAATCGGTGAGCTGCTCACGCGCGTGATCGAATACCAGATGTTCTCCATCCTGCTCGTCGACGCCGAACGCGCTGTGCTCGTGCACCGGTTCTCGCTGCGATATCAGGAGAACATCCACCTCAAGCACGACATTCCCCTTGGACGGGGGCTAGTGGGCTATGCGGTTCAAGAGAAGACTGCGGTGTTAGCCCCGGACGTGAGCAAAGATCCACGCTACATCCAGCTCAATCCGGAAACACGCTCGGAACTTTGCGTCCCACTGCTCTACAAAGGGACTGCGATCGGCGTGCTCGATCTTGAGAGCACTCGCCGCAACTACTACAACGAGGATCATGTACGCACCCTCACGACACTGGCTGGACAGATCGCAATCGCGATCGAGAATGCACGACTCTATGAGCGCATCGCGCGCGAAGAACAGAGGCTGGAGCGTGATCTCTCCATGGCGCGCGAGATTCAGATTCGGTTGCTGCCGCAAAGTCTTCCACGGCTCAAGTCTGCTGATATCGCGGCTAAATTCGAGCCCGCGCTGATGATCGGCGGCGACATGTTTGATTTTCTCGAGTACAGCGGCGATCGCGTGGCGCTGGTGCTTGGGGATGTAAGCGGAAAAGGTGCGCCCGCTGCTCTTTACGCAGCGCTAGTCAGCGGTCTTCTGCGATCGACAGCATCGTTGGAGCCACATCCGGCGCAAATGCTCTCCGCGATCAACCTATCGCTGAACGAGCGTAGGATCGAAGCTCAGTATGTCAGCCTCGCCTACGCAGTTTGGGACGACGATTCCCGCACAATGACGTTCGCCAACTCCGGCCTTCCGCGGCCTTTTCTTTGCAAAAATGGGATCATCAGCCGCATTGAGAGCACGGGACTGCCTCTCGGCTTGTTCGAGGAAGCGGATTACGACGAGGTGACTGTCCACGCTGAGTCAGGCGATGTCTTCGTTCTGGTAAGCGATGGAATTCTGGACGCAATCAGTGCCTCCGGCGAACAGTTTGGTCCGAAGCGCGTCGAGGAGATCGTACAAAAGAATTGCAGCATGCAGCCAAACGAACTGGTGCAATTGATCTTCGATGCCGTCGATACGCATCGCGGCACTCGCGCAACTTTCGATGACGAAACCGTATTGGCCGTGAAGGTGAGATAACGCGCCAGAATGGGTTTTCCAGTCGTCTTGTTCGTTGCGTACCGTTCTTCTTGGATTGTCATCCCTCGCGCCGCTGCGACAATTCTCATCATCGAGAACGTTGTTTTTGCGGCGCGGGGGATCTGCTGTTTGGAGAGTGATCAAAAAGCAGATCCCCCAGGCCGCTGCGACGTTGCTGACATCCGAAACAACTATGCGGCGGCCTGGGGGATGACAGTGTCTATATAGTTCGGAACAAGTGATGAACCTTCTGCATCTACACTTACTCTGAAAGCGATCTATCCAACCTTGAAGATTCCACAACGTCCGTTCCACTATCGCGATCATCCCAATAGCGGCACAGCAGAACTCTTCTGCGACGAGCTGCCGCTTGCCGCCCTGGCCGAAAAGTACGGAACCCCGCTGTACGTGTATTCCGCTACGCACATCGCTGATCGCTTCAAAGCATTCACCTCAGCGTTCCGGCGCATGCCACACACCATCTGCTACTCGGTAAAGGCGAACTCAAATCTCAGCATTCTGAAAATGCTTGCCAAAATGAAGGCGGGATTCGACGTAGTCTCCGGAGGAGAGCTCGAACGCGTGATCCGCGCCGATAAGAGCGCCGTGCGACGAGTGGTGTTCTCAGGCGTGGGTAAGACCCGCGACGAAATCGATCTTGCATTGAAATCGGGAATTCTGGTCTTCAACGTGGAGAGCGAGAGCGAGCTGGCCGTCTTAGCAGAGCGCGCGGCTGCCTTGAAGAAACGGGCGCGCATGGCTTTACGCGTGAATCCAGATGTCTTTGCGGAGACTCACCCTTATATCTCGACGGGGCTGCGCGAACACAAATTCGGCGTGCCCATTCAAAGAGCGTGGGACCTCTACTCGGAGGCAGCTCGCTCCAGGTGGCTTGAGGTGGCAGGCGTGAGCGTCCACATCGGATCCCAGATTCTAAGCGTGGAACCATTCATGGCAGCGATGAAACGCGTGGCCGATCTAGTGCGAGAACTCCAGAGCAGCGGGCACGATGTTCGTTATGTGGACGCCGGCGGGGGTCTGGGAATCTCTTATTCGCCACAAACGGAATTCGACTTCGAGGCAAGAGTTTCTGATTATGCCCAGGCGCTACTGCAAGGACTCGATGGCCTTAAGGTGCATATCCTGCTGGAACCAGGAAGGACGATCGTCGGACCCGCCGGAGCACTGCTTACGCGCATCATTTACGTCAAACAAAACGGCGCCAAGCGCTTTATGGTTACCGACGCTGCCATGAACGACCTTCTGCGTCCTTCTTTATACAAAGCACACCACGAAATCGTGCCGGTCCGTCAGCAGCAGAATTCGAGCAAAGGCGTGTTCGATGTTGTTGGTCCCATCTGCGAGACGGGAGACTTCTTCGCCCACGATCGCGAACTGCCGGAAGTAGCCGAAGGCGAGCTGCTGGCGATCCTCGACGCTGGCGCTTATGGAATGTCGCTCAGCTCCAACTACAACACCCGTACCCGCCCTGCAGAGGTGCTGGTGAAAGACAAGTCCGCAAAACTCGTGCGCAAGCGTGAAACAATTTCCGATCTGCTGAAGCCTGAGTTGTGAGCACGAGCTAACAAGAAGAGCAAAAACTCACGCGGATAAACGCGGATTCTGCGGATGCACGCTGATTTTCAAAATGCTCGGGGCAGCTCCGCTCACCACGCGTTCAGGAATGGAAGACAATCATGAAGCTCGCACTCCTGACGTAGTTCCATTCCAAAACAATCTGCGTAAATCCGCAGAATCCGCGTTTATCCGCGTGAGCCTTTGCTCTTGGTTTTGCGTTTTGCCCTCGGCCGAGAATGTTCCGGCAGCTCGCGTTCGTCTCCAACTCCCTGTTCTCGCGCCTCATCCAACAAAACAACAATTAGCATTCGACAACACCGGCCGACGTTCACGCGCATGGACCGTTGTTTGTTTCGGGAGGGATCTCAAATGAAGCAGCCCAAATGGGTTCTTTCAAGTATGTTGCTTGCAGCGATCAGTCTGCCAGCACAAAATTTCGAAGGCGCACGGCTCGTGCAGAACTCGCAACCAGTCGTCTCGCCAAGTCATTATTATCTTGAGACTGCCGCTAAAAAGACAGTGCCGAAGCGGCGTTCCAAAAAGAAATCTGCCATGATCGTTGGGGGCTCGGCCCTGGGTGGCGCCGCAATCGGCGGACTCGCCGGCGGCAAGAAGGGTGCGGCAATCGGGGCACTCGCTGGCGGCGGAGGCGGTTACGTGTACGACCGCAAGAGCCAGAAGAAGCCTGTAATTCCAAAGTAGCTCACGCTCGCACAGCAAAAGAAAAGCCCGGTCCCAAGGGGACCGGGCTTCGTCTTACGTATCTCAGAAAATCATCTTTGCCGCGAATTGTAGCTGCCGTGATGAACCAGAGTCTCCATTCGGGAATCGAGTAGAGCTGATCACCCCGAAAGTGTTTCCAGCGCTTGTTACTGCAGTACGGTTCGGGTTGCCGAAGTTGGGATGATTGAAGAGATCGAACGCTTCCGCCCGAAGCTCCAGGCGCAGACGCTCTGTGAGTCTCGTTGTTTTTGCCAAAGAAAAATCCAGGTTCTTGAAGTCTGGACCGAGGACGGAATTTCGTCTCACATTCCCGAAATGATAGATGTTCACGCCGTTAACCACTTGAACTGGCAACGCGAATGAAGATCCCGAAGCGCACGCACCGAAACGAGGATCACATATCGGCGACAGCCACAGGATATTGCCAGCCTGCGTACCAGAGGTAATGATCTGGTTCACAATCGACACCGGAGCGATCTGATCTACCCGGTTTGTCGCAACGCCAGTAAACAAAGTGGACGAGCCCACGGGAATTCCACTTCCCGCCGGCCCAGCAATAGGAGCACCCGCCAAAATATTCAACGGGTTTCCGGACTGCAGTGTGAGGACGCCACTCACGCGCCAGCCTTCGACCAGCCGATTGGCCTTGAACGGCAGTTCATACAAACCGGTAAAGACGAAGCGGTTGCGTGCGTCGAAGTCCGACAGACCATAGTCTTGCCGAACGCTTAAACTGTTCTCGGGTACCGCTGCTCCGGTTTGCGAGGCATAGTCCAGAGACTTTGACCAGGTATAGTTCGCCGAGAACTGTAATCCTGCGGCGAGCCTGCGCGTGCCTGTGACCCACAGAGCGTTGTAGTTAGAGTTTCCGTTGCTAACTCGGTCGGTAAGCGAAGTTCCAAGCGTAAGGTTGGGAGCTATCGGACTGTTGGCGGCAACGCTAGGAAAGGGCCGTGACTGTGCACCGGTAGATGTATTGGTGTAGAACGGCTGGTTGAGGTTGATGTTCTGCCGCAGGTGTGTTCCCTTCGACCCAAAATATCCAATCATGACTGCCGTCGAAGGTGTGATCTCCTGCTGGATGTTGAAGTTGTAAGACTGAACGTAAGCGTTTTTATAATTCTGGTCAACGGTGCTCACGGAGGCCCCACTGGCTGCCGCGTCAGATGCCAGAGTTGCGAACGTCGTGAACGGTTTGGCTGTAGTTGTAGAAAAACGCGACGCGGTTGCAAATGGGGGATTGCCGTTCAATTGTAGAGGTAATGGCTGGTCGACTGCCCAACCGTACCCAGAACGCACAACCGTCTTCCCGTTGTGAAACACATCCCAGGCGAACCCTAGCCGCGGTTCAAAGTTCTTATTGTTTTGTTGATAAAGCAACGGTAGGGCGCTGGTGCCGACTTGGACGAGCGTGGCGGTCGCGGGTAGGAATTCGCTTTGTCGGTTGTCCTTCTCGAATGGCGTCATGTTCCATTCGTACCGCAGGCCAAGTTCCAGGGTGAGATACGAAGCTACCTTGTAACTGTCCATCGCGAAAAAGCTAAGGGCGCGTTGAATGACGTGCGGACTCACATCGCCGCCGTTTGTGTATAGGCTAGCGTTACCATTGATAAAATCCGTTGGGTTACTGAACTGAACAAATCCTATGTCGTGGCTAAAGGTTCCATTGTCATTTACCTGGCGGCCTTCCCACCCGAACTTGAAACTGTGCTTGGCGCGTAGATACGTGACGCTATCGCTCAGTACGGAGGTGAGATCGCCACGTCCCTGCGGGAATCCCGATACGCCACCAAAGTCCAATCCAATGGATTGAACGAATATCTCAGGGATGCCGACCGGGCCGCTGCGGCCATTGTTGATTCCGAACTTCGTAGGATCCAGATTGTTCACTGGCTGGAACGTAATATGGATGCGGTTGAAACCGAGCCTGGCTTCATTGACCACGTTAGGACTAAACACATGGCTCTCGTTTAGAGTGAACAGTTGACGCCGCGCTACGCGCTGATCCCCATATCCTGGGACAGTGCTACCGGCTCCGGCATCGGTCGGTTCAGTCCGGACGTCTTTCTGTAGTGCGTAATAGCCGTGGACTCGGTCTTTGTCGCTCACGTTGTAGCTAATGTCGCCAGTCCATTGGTCGAGTTTCACTGGTGCAGATGCCGAACCTAGGAACTTCGAACCCGTGGAATCATTGGCTTGCGGAATCAGCGGAACCAATTGCCGCACCGTCGCGTCGGAGGAAGCCAGCGCCGCGTTGCGCTGGGCTGCGTTGAGCACGGTTGTACTCAGAGTGAGTCCTTGTCGTTGCCGCAACCCTTCGTAGGCGCCGAAGAAAAACAGTTTGTTCTTAATAATCGGACCGCCGACAGCTCCACCAAAATTGTTCCGAATGAACTGCGATTGCTGCACTCCGACTTTATTGAAAAAGTTTCGCGCATCGAAGTAGTTGTTGCGCATGAAATCGAAAGCTTCTCCGTGGAACTGGTTCGTTCCTGAGCGGGTCGCCATATTCACAATCGCGCCGGAGTTGCGGCCCTCATCTGCGCTGTAGGTTGAGTTATCAACCTTGAATTCATCAAGTGTCGAGATCGCTGGCTGAAATGTGATCTGGCCGTTGCCCATGTCGGCTAGGTTGATGCCGTTGACCATGAAGTTGACCGTATCTTCTCGCTGCCCAGCAGTATTGAATGCCAACGAACCTTGTCCGCGAATTGGCTGAGCTAAGAAGCCGTTTGACGGCGGGGTAACAGAGCCAGGAATAAGAAAGCCCAGATCGACGAAGTGGCGGCCATTCAGCGGGATCTGCTGCACGTTCTTCGGATCCATAACTTGGCCCACTGTCATCGTCGTCGATTCAACAACCGGAATCTCACTCTCAACGGTAACCACCTCGCTCGCCTGAGCAATCTTCAGCTGAAAGTTCTGTACACTGGTTCGTCCAACTTCAAGGATCAGGCTCTTTGCGCGCTGTCGTTCCAAACCTGAGGCCTGGACTTCCACGTCATATGTGCCAATCGGAAGTGCCGGAATCCGGTAATTTCCACTCGAATCCGTTTTCGCGGTTTGCGAAACCGAAGTCGCGGTGTTCGTCACCGTTACCGTCGCGCCGGGTATCACCGCCCCGCTCGGATCGGTCACCTGACCCTGCACGGTCGCCAGCGTCTGCCCAAAGACGTTGCCGGCAGTGAGTAAAGCGACTCCGATAGCGATGAATCGAAGAATGCTGGAGAGCCTTTGCATGTACCGTCTCCTGTATCGGTGGATCTCTTGAATACCACCGGGATGAGTTTTTGATTTTGTCGAGGAACAGCCAACTGCTTATCAGCAAACTCCCTACCAATCACGAATCGCTATAACTTATTGATTGCGATGGACTAACTTTCTGCTGTCATTCTGAAATATTACAAACGGGACTCGTCTACAAAATTCAGGAGCTTCGAATTCCAGTTTTGGGACGAAAATACAGGAACGCTTCTACCCTCCTCAAAATCCGTCCCTAGGCCGTCCGCGATTCCCCTCCCATCGATCGGATGTTAAGCTGCCTACCTGTCTCATGAATTGGACCGAGCTTCTGGGTTTTGTTACCGGAGCCATCTGTGTCTGGCTGCAGGTGAAGGAGAACGTCTGGAACTGGCCCGCAGGCATCGCCAATAACATCTTCTATGTCGTCGTCTTTTGGCGCTCCGGCTTATACGCGGATTCTCTGCTGCAGTGGTTTTATATTTTGATCTCGATCTACGGGTGGTGGAACTGGCTGCGGGGTGGGACAGCCCAATCGCGTTTGAAAATAAGCCGTACTTCGCGAGTGGGAATGCTCGTTTACATCGCGCTCACCGCCACGGGAACCGTGCTCTTTCAAGAGCTGTTACGCCGATACACCAATAGCACGGTTCCACTATGGGATGGGCTCACGACCGCAATGAGTCTCACCGCTCAGTACATGTTGACTCGGAAAGTCGTTGAGAACTGGTGGTGGTGGATCGCCGTCGATGTGATCTACATCGCGCTTTACAGTTACAAGCGGTTGTATCTCACGAGCGTTCTCTACGCCATCTTTCTGGGAATGTGCATCGTTGGCCTGCGCCAATGGCAGCTAAGACTGTCGCTTCGCCAAACCCTAAGCGGCAAAGAAGTCACGGCATGATCAAGCGAGTAGCGATTGTCGGCGCCGAGTCCACAGGCAAGACTACGCTTGCTCAGGAATTGGCCGCGCATTTCAAGACCGTCTGGGTTCCCGAATACGGGCGTGAGTACACCGAAGTCAGGGTCGGGACTGAGGCCATCTTCGATTACAAGTGGAGCAACGAAGAATTCGTTCTGATCGCGCGTAAGCAGATAGTCCTCGAAGATCAGTTGGCGAAAGGCGCGAATCGCGTACTCATCTGCGATACCGACGTGCTTGCAACCTGCATCTGGCAGGAGCGCTACATGGGAGCTTGCTCCGAGGAGGTCGCGAGGATCTCCAGCGAGCGTCACTATGATCTCTACCTACTTACCGACTGCGATATTCCCTTCACGCAGGATGGACTGCGAGACGGGGAGCATCTGCGCCAGTGGATGACCAATCGTTTTCGCGATGAACTGGATCGCCGGGAGCTGCCGTGGATCTTGATAAATGGCAGCCGGGAGCAACGTCTCCGCATGGCCATCGGTGCGGTCGAGCAGCTGTGATGTGTTGGTTCTGTGGAACAGGCCTCATTGGGGTGGAACCCAATCCACTTTTCACGGGTTGAAAAAAACGTCGTCACAATTCGCTGATGTTCCCTGTTATTTTTTTGAATCCTGGGCGAAACACCACTAAGTGCTTGCTGAAGGTTGGGTTAGGGAGAAATCCACAGAACTCCCTGTTATTTCCCTGCGTTACAGAAGAATTTGCGAAATTTGGGCAGAATTCGACGATTTCGCGACCGCATTCAAAAATTCCCTTGTTATTGTCGCTGTTCCACTGGTTTTTCGCTTTGGCTGATGCATTTTCTGCAGTAGAGCGGAGGTCTCCGGAGCCTTGAAAAAAGGGGCGCCATCCACCCGATGGTTTGGAGACAATCAGAGGAAAAGGGCTAAGGCTGAATTCGAGCCAGTTCCTTGCGATACAAGTCGTTCCCTGGAAATTCACGCGACAATCCGGCAAGGAGATCACGAGCAGTGCTCCGATCTTTGTCGCGGAGAGCTGCAACAGCCAGCAGCAGACGCGCGAAAGGGGCGAAGTAGTGCCCCTTCTCCGCCGTGAGACGTAGCTTATCCAGTCCCTCGGCTTTGTCGGTTTGCGCGCCACCAAGGTGCAGGATCCAGCGGATCGGAGCGGGGTTGAGGCTCAGAAGATAATTTTCTACACCGATAGCGAGGTAGGCGTCGTAGTAGGACGGATCGGCCGCCAACAGCCTCTCTGCCATCGCCCGCGAACTCTTCGTATAGCTGAGCGCCAGGAGATTTTTCTTCTCGATCATGGCCGTGTAGTCGCTACGCAGGCCGTTGATCATGACCAGTGAAAACATAGCGTGGAGGTCATTCGGCGCGGTGGTCAAGCGCCGGCCTGCGATTCGATCGCCACGTTGCAATTCATTCTCAAACGACGTTTTCACTGACTCGTCCGGCGAGAGCTTCGGACGCTTCTCGAACTTGTCATTCTGAGTAAAGAGATCGAACTCCAGAATCTTCAGCCGATTGAATTCCGCAAACAGATACGCCGCGGCGTTCGAGACTGGCCCCATGGGATCGTCGGGATGAGCTTGCTCCCATCGCGCGAAGGTTAGGTGGGCGCCCTCGAAGTCAAGGTTGTACATCTGCTGAAAGCCGCCGTTCAGGTCAACAGCCGGTGCAGAGTCAGCGGCGAGAGAGGCGCTTACCAGGGAGAGCACAACAAAAAATAAACACGAACTGCTCTTCAGCGAGCGCGCCAGAGCCCAACGTGATTGCGCACAATTTTTCCTCAAACGAGTGGCAGCTCAATTGATGCTACAGGTGTGAACCGAGGAAGGAAAGTAAAGTTGTGTTACCCCTAAAGATACACAGGGAACAAGCGGCGCCATTCGCTCCAGCGCATTCGTGAGAGCTGCGCCGGGGCGAATCTGCGTTATAGCTCTAGATACGAGGGATTGTGGAGTTTGTCGTCGAAGAACAGTTCGTCGAATTTGTTCCCGTCGTTGAGCTTGTTCCGGTCGTGCCGCTGGTATTACCTGGAGTGGAAGAGCTGCTGCCAGATGTTCCCGTATTTGGAGTGGTTTGAGAACAGTTGGTCGTACCCGCTACTCCTGTCGTAGCGCCCCTAGTTCCGGCTGTTGAGCCCGTGCTCCCCGTGGTCATCGTCGTGCCCGTGGTTCCGGGAGAGCCAACCGAGCTTCCCGTCGATCCGGTTGTGCCGGTTGTACCAACCCCGGCAGCTGTACCAGCGCTACCTGTGGTGCTGGGCAGGGTAGCTGCGGTTCCAGTCGCCGTGCTCGGAGTCGTCATTGTTCCGGTCGTCCCGGCGCTTCCTGCGGTGTTCTGATTCGCGGATGTCGATCCAACTCTGCTCTGGCTGTTTCCCGTCGTGGCACTGTTTGGACTTGTCGTAGTTGATTGTCCCGCAGTGGTAGCGTTCATCGGACCCGCGCCTGTACCCGTCGGACCTGCGGCCGTGTTGTTCTGCGAACCCACCATACCCGTGCTGTTTGTTGTTGTGTTCGGACCAGCGCTGGTGCTGCTTCCGCCCATTGCCGATCCACTCGATCCGGCTGTTTGCGCTCCTGCCCAGGCAAAGGCCACGAGCAAAACCGGAGCCGCTAACCATGTTCGCGTCATGTGTTGGAATTCCTCTCTGGTTGATAGTGGAGCTTCGGGCAGTTCTGCCCGCGTTTAGAAAATTGAATGCTCACTTAGAGCCTGTCGGAGAGAACGATTCCCGAACCAGGAATCAATAACTTACAGAGACTCGATTATTTGTAAGTTGTTGATTCTTCGTTCGCAAAAATCTATCTCCGACAGGCTCCTTATTTGATCCGATTAATTCGATTCAATCGTCGAAGCGACCAGATGCTTGAAATCGAGTACTGCTGATCTGAGGTAGATCGCGCCGCTGACCAGCCGAACCCACGCCCTGAACCAGTATGGCGAGCGTGAGACAAACACTGAGCTTCTCCCCTCATCTCACAGAGTCGTGCTCGCTTCCGGCTATTCAGGCTGGCGCTATCGATGCGCAGCCCTGTTCGATCTGATCCTCTGCGCCACTTTTTTCTGCGCGCAAACCGGACCGACCGCCACTCCGGCGCAAACACCTCACACTTCGCAGCAAACGAAGGAAGTCCTCCCTTCCTACGAAGGACAGAACGTTTCTTCAGTCGAACTCGCTGGACAGCCCGACCTCGACACAGAGAGTTTGCTGCCATTAGCCGCGCAGAAGCCGAACCAACCGTTCTCGCAAGCCAAAGTCGATGAAACCATCGCTGCGTTGAAGCAGACGAGACGCTTTCACGATGTCCAGATCCAGATCCGCCCTGAGCCCGCAGGAGTACGCGTCCTCTTTGTCCTCGAACCTGCCGTCTACTTCGGCGTGTACTCATTCCCTGGAGCCGAGCAGACGTTTGCATATGCGCGCCTGCTGCAGGTTGCCGCATATCCTCCGCGCGGACCTTATACGTCAGTCGATGTCGCTACGGCACAAGAGGCCTTGGAACGGTTTCTACACCGCGAAGGATATTTCCAGTCTCAGGTGAAGACTCGCGTCGTAAGTGACAAGGTCCACGGCCTCGCGAATGTGTACTTCGACACTGTGCTCGGACGCAAAGCGAAATTTGGCACCGTCACGCTCACCGGCGCGACACCGCAGGGCACGGCCCTTCTCCACTCAAGAGTCCAATCTTTCAGGGCCCGGCTGCGGAACGCAGCGATTCGCACGGGAAAGACCTATTCCCTCAAGACTCTGCAGAACGCTACCAACTATCTGCAAAATTCACTCATGAGTAAGGATCGCCTCGACGCCAAGGTGAAACTGATCTCCGCCAATTACGACGCCGGCACCAACCGCGCGAACATCACCTTCAATGTGCAGAGTGGACCGTTCATTCATGTGCAAGTTGAAGGCGCGCACGTGTGGAGTTGGACCAAGAAAAAACTGCTGCCGGTTTATCAGGAGGTCGGAGTCGATCCCGAAATCATTCAGGAAGGGCGCAAGAACCTGGTCTCGCACTTCCAGTCAAAGGGTTACTTCGATGCAAAGGTGAACGTCACAACGCAGGCGCGGCCGGACGGTGAAACGATTCTCTATCAGATCACCAAGGGGCCGCGACACAAGGTAAAAGATGTTGATATCGCCGGCAATCAGAGCCTCAAAGAAGATGAACTACGGTCGCATGTCCCGGTGAAGAAAGCTCATATTCTCTCGCACGGCAGCTACAGCGAGAACCTAGTTCATACCAGCGTCAAGAACCTGCAACGCGTTTACCAGGCGAATGGTTTTAGCGACGTTAAGGTGACTCCCGAAGTTGACAACGAAGCCGGAAATATAGGGGTTACCTTCCGCGTGGTTGAAGGCGAACGCGACATTGTGGAAGCGATGCACATCGAGGGTATCGACACGCAATCGCTTTCAGTACTTGCTCCTAAAGGACTGAATCTGGCAACGGGCAAGCCGTACTCACAAACTTTTGTCCAGGAAGATCGCAACACTCTGATGTCGAACTACCTGAAGCTCGGCTACCTCAACGCCAGCTTCCGCCAGACCGCTAAGCCGCTGGATAAGGACAAACATCGGCTTGAAGTGACTTATCTCATCGAAGAAGGTCCACAGGTAAGGACTGCGAGCGTGGTCACCCTCGGTCGCGGCGAAACGCAACAGGCGGTGATTAATAAGGCCGCTCCGATATCGACCGAGGCTCCTTTGCGGGAAGACGACATGCTCACCAACGAGACCCAACTCTACAACCTCGGAGTGTTCGATTGGGCAGAGATCGATCCGCGGCGCCGCATCACGACGCAATCACAGGAAGATGTTCTCGTGAAAGTCCACGAGGCGAAGAAGAACGACTTGGTTTATGGCTTTGGCTTTGACGTTATCAACCGCGGCGGCAACATTCCCAGCGGGACAGTCGCCGTGCCAGGACTTCCCGTAGTGGGACTCAACAAAAACTTTAAAACCAGTCAAAAAACGTTCTATGGTCCGAGAGCCCTGATTCAGTACACGCGTAAAGACCTCTGGGGCAAAGCCCAGACCATCAGCTTCAACGCTCTGGGTTCGCGACTCGATCAGCGCGGGCAAATCGCGTACACCGATCCATATTTTCGCGGAAGCAATTGGGCATCGAGCTTCAACATTGGTGGAGAGCACGACGCGCAAAATCCAATCTTCACTTCCGTTATTGGGCAGGCAGGATGGCAACTGCAACGTGCGCTGAATCAGGACAAGACGAGGAACCTGTTCCTCCGCTATAACTATTCGCAGACCGGCCTAACCGAGTTACTCATTCCCGATCTGGTACCTCCATCGGATCGGCACGTGCGTTTGTCCACACTGTCGGCCGTGTACGTGCGAGATACGAGGGATTTTCAGCTCGATGCTCACAAGGGCATCTACCAAAGCTTTGAGACCCACTTCAATCCATCGTTCCTGGGCTCGAACTTCAATTTCGGTAAGTTTCTGGCCCAGACCGCTTATTACAAGAGCATCACGAAACAAAAGATTGTATGGGCGAACAGCGTTCGCTTCGGATTCGCGGAAGCGTTCAGCGGACACGTTCCCCTCAGCGAGACCTTCTTCACCGGCGGTCCGAATACCCTGCGAGGTTTCGCTCTGAACGGCGCTGGACCGCAGCACGTAATCCCTGCTTGCGGGAATCCTAGCGATCCGAGTACGTGCTCGAAAATCACGGTTCCGGTTGGCGGCAACCAGTTGTTCCTGGTCAATTCCGAGTTCCGCATCCCTGTGCCGCTGAAAGAGGGACTTGGCATAGTTCCCTTCTACGACGGTGGCAATGTATTCCGCACGATTGGCTTTCACGGGCAATACACAAACAGCGCAGGACTGGGATTTCGCTATGCCACGCCCGTAGGCCCGATCCGCGTGGACTTCGGTTACAACTTCAATGCTCCTCTTGGAGTCAAATCATGGCAGTACTTCATCACCATCGGGCAGGCATTCTGACGGGAGTCTAGGCATTGAGCGCAGCGCCAAATTTACCCCCTTATTACCACGAGCCGCCTGAGAAACCCCGGCTGGTTGATCAGCCTGCACGCCGCAGACGTTGGAAGAGAGTAGCTGCCTGGACAGCGGGTATTCTCCTGTTCCTCATCCTCGCGGCAGTGCTCACGGTTTATGTCCTGCTGCGCAACCCTTCCGTTCATCAATACGTACTGCGGACCGCTCAAGAGAAGATCACGGCCGCTTTGGGCTCTCAGGTCCGAGTACGCGATTACGCGCTGAACTTCAATGGCATTTCGCCGAGCCTCGACCTTTACGACGTCGTAGTGAACGGAGCCAATCCGTATCCGACTCCGCCGTTGCTTACGGCCGATCATCTCCATGCCGGCATTCGCATCGTGTCGTTGGTCAGTAAGACCTGGTACATGGATGACGTTACGGTCAATCATCCGGTCGTCCACCTGTTCGTCGACGCCCATGGCACCGACAATCTGCCGCAGACCAAGAGCAGCGGGCAAAAGAGCAGTACCAGCATCTTCGACCTGGGAGTTCGGCACGCGCGGGTCGATAACGGAGAGGTCTACTACAACAATCGCAAGAGCGTGATGAATGCGGACCTGCACGACCTGAACTTTCAGTCTGCCTTCGATCCCGCGCAGAAGAAATATTCAGGCACGCTGAGCTATAAAGACGGTCACCTGAACCTCGAGAACTTCAATCCCATACTGCACGACTTGAGTGCACAGTTCGACGTGACTGCCCAGGAGTTCAAGCTAACGAATGCAGCGCTAAACAGCGGCAACTCGCACTTCATTCTCAACGCAACGCTCACTGACTTCGTCCATCCGCACCTGAATGCCACCTATCAGGCAGTGCTCGATGCCGGGCAGATCCGCAAGACCTTGAAAAATGCTTCCCTGCCAATCGGCATCTTGCAGGCAGATGGATCAGTTGAATACCAGGCAAAACCGGACGCGCCGATGTTGGCGCTGATCGTTGTCGATGGTGGACTGTCGAGCCGTGCACTTCAAGTTGTTACGCCGACGCTGCGCACCAACGTCCGCAACATCGCAGCGCGCTACACAGTTCGGCAGGGCAACTTGGAAGTCAAAAACATTTATGCCAGCCTGCTGGGCGGCGAGCTAACCGGCAACTTGAAGATTCGCGATTTGGTGGGCAAATCACAATCGCATCTGGTGGCCGATCTTCGAGGAGTCGACGTAGCCGAGCTGAAGTCGATGATGAACTCGCCGGCGCTCAAGCAAGTGGCGCTTAAAGGCAAGATCAATGCCAATGCCGATGCCACGTGGGGACGTACCTTCGACGATCTGGCGGCAAAGACGAATGCAACGGTGAAGGCAAGCATTGCTTCGGCGAATGGTAATGCGCCACCGGTTCCGCTCGACGGTGTAATTCATGCAAGCTACGTGAACGCGACAAAATTAATCGCGTTAAAGGACAGCTATGTTCGCTTGCCGCAGACTTCGCTCAATCTGAACGGAACCGTAAGCGATCGTTCCGCGTTGCAGGTACGTCTGCAATCGAACGATCTGCACGAACTTGAGAACATCGCCAATCAGTTCCGTGCCCCTGGATCACAGCCGTTCGGTCTTGCCGGCACCGCCAGCTTTAATGGAACTGTCCGCGGATCGATGGCCGCTCCGCACTTAAATGGAGCGCTTAACGCCAGCAACTTGCAGGTGCACGGCACACAATGGAAGCTGCTGCGGACGAATGTCGACGCCAGTACGAATTCCGCAAGCCTTCGCAATGGTGAACTCGTTCCTGCCGACAAAGGCCACATAACCTTTGATCTGAGTACCGGCTTGCGTAACTGGGCATTCTCGAACACCAGCCCCATCCAAGTTGCGCTGAACGCCAACAATCTGAACGTTGGAGAGCTGGCGAAGGCGGGCGGAGTTACCACGCCCATTAAGGGAACGCTGGCGGCAAATGTGGCGGTACATGGCACGGAGTTGAATCCGATCGGTCAAGGAACAATTAATTTGACCAACGCTGAGATCGCTGCAGAACCGATCAATTCATTGAATGTCAATTTCAATGGCACGGGTGAGGTGGTAAACGCGAAGCTTGCGGCGCGTATCCCCGCCGGAAACGCTAACGGCAATCTTGTCTATTACCCCAAGACTCAAGCCTATGACCTGAAACTGCAGGCGCCCAGCATTCAGCTAGCGCAACTGCGGACCGTGAAGCAGCGAGGGATGAATCTGTCCGGAGTGCTGAACCTGGTGGCCAACGGACACGGAACGGTTCAGAATCCGCAGCTTACAGCTTCATTACAAGTTCCCGAACTGGTGATCGATAAGCAGACAGTAAACGCGATCGCTCTAAATGCGAACGTCGCCAATCACGTTGGAACCTTTGATTTGAATTCGCAGGTACTCGACACCTCAATCCGCGGTCACGGAAAGGTTAATCTCACCGGCGATTATTACGCGGACGCGACGCTGGACACGCAGACGATTCCTCTCGCAACAATTGTTGCCGCTTATGCGCCTGCACAGGCCGGAAAGCTTTCTGGACAGACGGAGCTACACGCGACTTTGCGTGGCCCGCTGAAGGATAAGAACCGAATCGAAGCGCACGCGCAGATTCCGATGCTCAACATGAATTACACGAACACCGTACAGATCGCGGCGGTGAGCCCGATTCGTGTTGATCTGGTGAACGGCGTTTTGTCCCTGCAGCGTGCGCAACTACGCGGCACCGGAACCGACCTCGCTTTTCAGGCAACGGTCCCGATGAACAATCCCAACGCACCGGTTTCCCTGCTGGCGCTCGGCACGGTGGATCTGAAACTCATCGAGCTCTTTGATCCCGACGTCGTTACGTCCGGGCAGCTCAAGCTGAACGTCAATTCTTATGGAAACCGTGCAAATCCCGACGTGCAAGGACATATCCAGGTAATCAACGCTGGATTTGCCGGCGGCGATATCCCACTCGGATTGCAAAATGGGAACGGCGTACTCACGCTTACAAAGGACCGCCTCAATATCAACAGCTTTAAAGGAACGGTTGGCGGGGGAGAAGTTACAGCCAGCGGAGGCGTGGCCTATCGACCGGCATTGAACTTCAACCTGGCCCTGGCTGGACGCGGTATTCGCCTGCTTTATCCAGATGGAGTGCGTACCGGCTTGGGGATGAGCCTCACGCTTACGGGAAATCCGAATTCCGCGCTGATCAATGGGCAGGTCCGCATAAACCAGCTTTCCTTCGCTCCTGATTTCGATCTCATGGAGTTTGTCGGTCAGTTCTCGGGGGACACCGTTCCCGCTCCCGCCCAGGGTTTTGCCGACAACGTGAAACTCGATATCACTGTAGCGGCCACGAATGGCATTAATCTCACCAGCCGCACGTTGACCCTGGATGGAACGGCGAACCTCGAAGTTCGCGGTACAGCAGCCGATCCCGTAATTCTGGGCCGGCTGAACCTCACGGGCGGCGATCTCATATTGCAGGGCAACCGCTACATTTTGGAAGGTGGCACGATCGATTTCGTGAATCCTTATCAGACGCGGCCGGTCGTGAACGCTGCCATAAGCACCACGATCCAGGAATACAACATCATGATGCGCTTCGATGGACCGGCGGACCGTCTGCATACGTCCTACACATCGGTTCCGTCGCTGCCTCCTTCGGACATCATCAATCTGATCGCGTTCGGCAAGACCACGGAAGCCTCTGCTGCCAATCCGACCCCTGTCGGCAGTTTGGGCCCCGAGTCGCTGGTGGCGTCGCAGGTGAGCAGCCAGGTGACGAGTCGGCTGGAAAAAGTGGCCGGTATATCCCAGCTGACGATCGATCCCGAATTGGGAGATAACCAGCAGAACCCGGGCGCGCGGGTTGCTATTCAGCAGCGCGTTACGGGCAACCTCTTTGTCACCTTTGCCACTGACGTTACCGAAACGCAGGACATGACGATCAGAATGGAGTATCGAGTAAGCCCCAGAGTTTCCTTAAGTGGCACACGCGACCAAACCGGCGGTTTCGGATTCCTCACCAAGATTCACAAGAGCTGGTAGACCTGGCCTGCTTCCTGACATGCGACTCATTGACGCGAACGGCACGAAGTGAGTTCCGAGAACTAAGACCAGAACCTCACCTGCGCACACATCCTGCCTACAATGAGAGATCGTTGACTCTCGAAGAGGAACGTCTTGGGATACAAGGGGAACGATCATGGAAGACGACTCGCAGCACATAGTAAGCAAAGTCCCAGTCTGGTTTGACCGGAAGTTTGAGTTCACCTTTCCTGTGGAACAGTATCCGAACCTTTGCGTTCGACTGCGGGGCACTCCGGTACGGCTGGAAGAGATGTTACGCGGCGTGTCGCGCGATGTGCTGGTCCTCAAGCCCGACGATAAGTGGTCGGCCCAGGAGCACGCGGGACATCTGCTCGATTTGGAGTCTCTATGGGTGGCGCGTGTCGATGACTTTCTTAAAGGTGGAGACACCCTCACCGTCGCGGACTTAACCAATCGCAAGACGCACGAAGCTAACCACAATGCGCGGCCCTTGGCAGAGATTTTGGCTGAGTTCCGCAGAGCGCGGCTCCTCTTCGCGGATCGTTTGGAGAAGTTTGAACCTGATCTCTTTACGCGCTCGATGTTGCACCCGCGTCTGAAGCAGCCCATGCGGCTCGTGGATCATTTGTACTTCGTTGCCGAGCACGACGACCATCACATGGCGACAATCTGGGAGATGATCAGAAAAGTAAAGGTGCTAAATCGGGAAGAGCAGACAGCCTAAGAAATCTGAGAGGCCAGGCAGCCGGAAGCTGATCGCTTTTGCGAACTATCAGCTTCCGTTGTGACTGCCATCGAGCTTTTGCGATTTCAGACTAGCGGCTATGGAGCGGGAGCAGCGGCTGTTTCCTGGTGGAAGGCTCCGAGCCATTTGCCGTTCTTCTTGACCCAGAGACTGGCAGCATACACGGAAGGTGGCGTCTTCTGGCCGCCGCAGGTTGCGTCAGATTCTGCTTTATAGGTGAGCAAGGCCATGTCTTTGTCGATCCAATCTACTTTCATGTCACCCAGCGCGTAGCTCTTCACGTCGCATGGGTTCTTGGTCATGAAATCCACGGCTTTATCCTTGCCCTGAGTTATGCCGCCGGGATCGACCATTACGGTGTCGTCGGTGAGGTGCTGCTTGAAAGGCCCCATGTCTTTGTTCTTCCAGGCCTCCCACAACTGCTTCTCCGCGCTGGTCAGCTTCTGCTCCACGTCGGAGTTCTTGCCCTTCGCTGCCTGAGAAAATCCCAACGTCCCAAACGCCAACAATCCAACAGCCACAACTACAAGTCTTTTCATTTGATCTCTCCTTGGAATGTGTACGCGTTTTACTCTTCGGTGCTGGTGGTGTCAATAAAGGGTGCCATCGGGTTAGAAGCATTCACTACGGGTCTCTCAAGCGCGCCTCACTTTGATTTTTGTTCCGCGATCCACTTGTCGGTGCGAGCTTCGAGAAGGTCCAGCGGGAGGCTTCCGCCATTGAGCATTTCGTCGTGGAAGGTGCGGATATCAAACTTGGGACCGAGTTCCCTGCGGGCGCGCTCGCGGAGTTCGAGGAACTTGAGCTGGCCAATCTTGTAACTGCAAGCTTGTGCGGGCCACGCAATGTAGCGATCGGTCTCCGACTGGATGGTGGGCTCATCGACTGCGCCAGACTTTCGCATGAACTCGACCACCTGATCGCGCGGCCATCCTTTGGCGTGAATTCCCGTATCGACGACGAGACGCACGGCGCGGAAGAGCTCCGACGACAGCCTGCCGTAGTCCGAAGCGGGATCCTGGTAGAAGCCAACTTCTTTACCGAGTTGCTCTGCGTACAGTGCCCATCCTTCGGTGTACGCATTGAATCCCAGTCCCTGGAGCCGAAACTTGGGGAGACCGGTGAGCTGGCGCTGCACCGACTGCTGCATGTGATGTCCGGGGATGCCCTCGTGGTAGGCAACTGCCTCGTCGTTGATGAGTGAACGATCAGCAGAGTTGGACGTGGCGACGACAACGCGCCCAGGCCGCTTGCCGTCCGGAGTGCCGGAGACGTAGTGAGTTGCTGCCGCTGCCTGAAAAGCGGGGATCGGTTCCACAGTTACGGCCGACTTCGGCATCAGCGTGAATAGCTCCGGGAGTTTCGGCTGCATCTGAGCGATGTAGTGGCGGAAGTCATCGACGATCTGCTCGGAGGAAGTGGGCTTGTATTTGGGATTGGTTTTGAGCGAGTTCCGAAACGACACGAGGTCCGTGAAGCCTTCCTTCTTGGCGATCACCATCATCTCGGCCTGAATGCGGTCGATCTCGCGTAGACCGAGCTGGTGTATTTCATCCGCGGTCATGTGAGTGGTGGTCCGGCCGTAGATGTCGTTTTGGTATCTCTTCTCTCCATCAGGCAGAGAGGTGACAGAGAGAGTAGTGCGGCCTTGCGGTGCGTATTCCGTGCGGATGAAAGCGGCGAAGGTCTTGTAGGCGGGGATCACGTCGGTGTTCACTGCATCGGTGATCTGCTGCGTCAACCTTTTTTGGTCTTCAGCGGAGATGCTCGCCGGATACTTCTTCGTCGGGAGCAGAAACGGATTGGCGTCGATAATGCCCTGACACTGGATTGGGACCTTCTCCAGAAGAAATCGGACCGGCATCAGCTTGTCCTTCATGCCGGCACGCATGACTTCGGTTGTCTGGCTCAGGACGCGTGGAATCTGGTGCAGGCGCGCGATGTAGTCCTCGTAATGCTTGACGGAGTCGAGCGGCACGGAAAGTGGAAGATCCGCGAGTGACGTATGGACGCCGTTAAATTGGCTGATGGGCATCTCGTACTCTTTGAGCTCGAAGTCCGCAATCCGCTGCTGCAGGCCGCGCACAAGCAGGTCGTGCGAAAGCTGGTCCTGATCGGAGAAGCCTGCAGTCGAGATGGACTGAAGTCGCGCATAAAAGCTCTCGGTCGTCTTCTCGCGCTGGACAATGGCGGCGAGTGAATGGTCGGCTAGCTTATCGTTGTAACGGTAGTCGCCGAAAGCGGTTGCCCGCTCAGGAAATTCTCGAAGGTCGGACTCATACTGCTCGTCGAAAAGAGCATTCTGCGTCGCGATACGCTCGGCAACCGGCGGAAGCTTTTTGTCTTGTGCAAAGGTGGAAACAGCTAGGGCGATGAGGAGAAGTAATCGCTGTGGAAGGCGCATAGGCCCGTGTAGCGTACCAGAAAGCAGGGGGGCCTCACGAAGCAAAGCGATTCGGCTGCCACACTCGTTCAACCGTATCGAGGCACGGCACAGCTAACGCCGTGCCCGATACGAATCCTCGCTATGGATCAACTCGACCCTACTTTAGTGAAGCCACATCGATAACGAAGCGATACTTCACGTCGCTCTTCAACAGGCGTTCGTAGGCTTGGTTGACCTGTTGAATCTTGATCAGCTCGATGTCTGCGGCGACGCCGTTGTCTGCGCAAAAATCCAACATCTCTTGCGTCTCGCGGATGCCGCCGATAGCGGAGCCAGCGAGGCGGCGGCGCTTCATGATCAGAGAAAAGCTATACACTGCTGCGGGTTTCTCTGGTGCTCCGACTAGCGTCATCGTGCCGTCGAGTTTCAATAAATTGAGAAGCGCGTTGAGGTCGTGGTCCGCGGCGACTGTATCGAGAATGAAGTCGAAGCTGCCGGCGTGTTTCTGCACTTCGGCTTCGTTCTTCGAAATCACGACTTCGTCGGCGCCCAGGCGGATGGCGTCAGCTGTTTTGTTTGGCGATGTGGTAAAGAGGACCGCGTGGGCTCCGAAGGCTTTAGCGAATTTCAGGCCCATGTGGCCAAGACCGCCAAGACCCACGATGCCTACCTTCTGTCCTTTACCAACCTTCCATGTACGCAGTGGTGAAAATGTAGTGATGCCGGCGCAGAGAAGGGGTGCTGTGCGGGCTGGATCCAAACTCTTGGGCACGCGCAACACATATGCTTGATCGACAACGATGCTATCGGAGTAGCCTCCATAGGTAACGCCTCCGAGAATTTTGTCTTCGCCGTTGTAGGTCAGCGTCAAGCCAACTTCGCAGTACTGCTCCTCTCCGGCACGGCAGGCCGAGCAGGTACGGCAGGAATCGACCATGCAACCAACTGCGGCAAGGTCACCTTCCTTGAACTTCTTCACAGCGCTGCCAACGGCCACCACGCGGCCAACGATTTCGTGTCCGGGGACGCAGGGATACACCGTCGGCATGACCATCTGCCATTCGTTGCGAACCTGATGCAGGTCGGAATGACAAACCCCGCAGTAGAGGATTTCAATCTGGACATCTTGAGCGCGCGGGGAGCGACGTGGGATGGTATAAGGCGCCAGAACACTGGACGCACTTTGTGCGGCAAACGCTTTCGCGGTGAAGGTTTGTGGCTTCTCGGTTTGGATGGCGGGCATTTGGGCTACTTCAGCCATAACTTACTCCTCCTTATGGAACTGGTTGGGAATAAAGAAACTTGCACCGGATGAGTCGACGCGAGATGTGGAGCTACCTTGCCATGATATGCCAGCCAGCCAATTCGGTGCAGATTTGTGGGAGGAAATTCAGGAGCCAGGAGCGCATGGAACGAACAAGCTACAAATTGCACAAAACCCGATCAGAGTCCGACCGTCGTCTCAACCACTGATGCGAGATGATGAAGGCATTCGTCGGCAATCAGATGGTAATGAATCTTCTGTCTGCACTTCACCATCGACACCGCTATGGAGTCGCAGAACACAGCGTCCATGCCGCGCAGGTCCACGTGAGACCTTTCTTGAAGTAACAAAGCTCGGAACGTGTGCCGCCGGGCGATCGCTGGAGCAAACACGCCTCGTGCCGTCTTCAACAAGCTCTCACTGAAGGACGCCACTGCAATGATAGATGGCTTCTCCAATCGGCGGATGAAATCGAGATGCTCATCGGCGCTGGAATACACAATCGGCACGCAAGGCCGGTTTCGAGGAACAAATTGCTTCAGGTCTTCGATGATGTGGCTCGGAGCAAATACCTGAGCTCCGACTGCCAACCCGGGGTTGCTCATAAACTCTTCGAGAGAACAAGCCTCCACCGGAGAGTTAAGGGTTTGGTGGGCCTCCTGGGAGATAACTTCACGAAGACCAGCCTCCTGCTCCACCACGAGAATGTGATCCGGCGGCTGGGCGAGTAGACGTTCACGGACTCGTTCTGTCAACTGCTGCAGCGAATAGCCCATATCCTTCGCGCGTTGAATGCTCTCATTAATGAGGTCGTCGAGATTGGAAGGTGGGCTCAGACCAGGAACTGCACGAGTTCCTACAACGAGCTTGCTGCCACGCTGCCGCGTCAGCCACTCTCGATGAACGAGATCCTGATAGGCCTCACTGACCGTGTTGTAGTGAACCTTCACTTGACGGGCAAGAGCTCGGACACTCGGCAACTCCTGGCCGGCGCGCAACTGTCCAGTCGTAATTAAGACAACAATTTGCTCGGCGAGTTGTTCCCGCAGCGGGACATCACTATCTTTGCTCAGCGCAAATCCTCATTTGCCAGATCAGGAATTCCTGCCCGTTAATTCATCTCCACAACTTCGCTGTTTGAGGCGGCTGTGACAGGTTTGCAATCTGTCATAGTCGTTGTTGTTCATCCAGAATTCTCTCCGTAAGCTCGGGATGTTGAGATTAGCACTCGCCGTAGACAGGGAGGAGAAATCATGATTCCGATAATGATTATCGTCATGGCAACAATCTTCTTTTTCATCCTTGAGCGGGTGCTTCCAGGACGAGAATTGCCCGAGGCCCCGGGCTGGTTCGCTCGAGCCGCTCTGATAAATGCCTGCCAGTTGGGAACCGTCGTGCTGGCGGGTGTGGCTTGGGAGCGATGGATGCAGCGATGGTCGCTATTCCATATCTCGGACTGGATGTCTCCCCCGGTGCAAGGCTCTCTGGGCTGGTTTGTCGGCACTTTCGTCTTTTACTGGTGGCACCGGGCTCGCCATGATGTTGATTTCCTCTGGCGAATTTGCCATCAAGTCCACCACAGTCCAAGCCGAATTGAGTTGCTGACGGCATTCTACAAACATCCGCTTGAAATCGCAGTAGATTCAATGATTGCGAGTGCCTTGATGTTTTCCCTGTTAGGAGCATCTCCCGAGGGAGGCACATGGTTTAACGTTCGCAGTGCTCGGCGAATATCTCTACCACAGCAACCTCCGCACTCCGCATTGGTTCGGGTACTTCATTCAGCGGGCCAGAACATCATTCCATTCACCATCAACTTGATGTTCACGGCTTCAACTATGCCGATATCACGTGGTGGGATCGTCTATTCGGCACGTTCAGGGACACGGACCAGTTTGCCGCGCAGTGCGGATTTCCTGATGGGCATGAGCGAAATCTGCGTCAAATGCTCGTCTTCCGGGATAGTTATTAACGATTGCCTTTGCAAGAATTCCTTATAAGTGTCTATGCGCCGACATCTCCTACGCCGGATTCTAATTGCGGGCACCATTGGATATCTACTTTTCTCCATAGCCGGAGGGATTACCCTCGCCGAGCTCCAACTTCATCCCTGGAAACGCAGACTCTCGCACGGCGACGAGGCAGCGATATTTATTCGTGCCCGTTATGGAACGGCGCTTGAAAACGTTGAGATCACTGCGCGGGACGGCATTGTGCTCAAGGCGTGGTATGTGCGGCCGCACAATGCGAATGGACGCGACATACTCATGCTGCACGGCGTGGCCGACAACCGCGAAGGAGTCGCGAGTTTCGCCGCGCCGTTCCTCGAGCGTGGATATAGCCTGCTGCTTCCCGATTCGCGTGCTCACGGTGAAAGCGGAAGCGCGCTTGCAACATATGGACTGCGGGAGAGCGACGACATCCATCGCTGGGTGGACTGGCTCTACACTAGCCGGCAATCAAAATGTGTTTACGGATTTGGTGAGTCCATGGGCGCCGCTCTCGTGCTCGACAGCCTTACGGCTGAAGACCGCTTCTGTGCCATTGTCGCCGAGTCGCCATTCTCATCGTTTCGCTCTGTCGGTTACGAACGCGCCGCGTGGTATGTGAGAGCTCCAACCTGGGTTGGACGCACGCTGCTGCGTCTGCCAGTCGAAGTGGGAATGGACTACGCAAAGCTGCGCTACGGCCTCGACTTCGATAGCGACAGCCCGGCAGATGCGGTCCGTCGCTCCTCCACTCCGGTTTTGCTTATACACGGCGCCGACGATATCAACATTCTTCCGCGCCACTCCGAGCTGATCGCCGCCCAATCCCCCACGCACGTAACGCTCTGGGAGGTTCCGGGAGCCACTCATTGCGGGGCGTCGTCGATGCAGCCTGAGATGTTCTGGAACAGGGTCCTCTCGTGGTTCAGCAGCCATTCCGAAAGGGCCTCCGGAAAAGCAGCGATAAGCTTGATACGACCTTCTGAATTGGGAGCAAAACGAGCAAGAGTGGGACAGGCAAACGCAAGGAGCCTTGGCATAAACGCAGACTTGGAATGGCGCGCCCCCCTTCGTAATTTGAAAAGCCTCGCTTTCCCGCTACCCGATGCTGGGTTACTTAAGTGCTTGATTACATTGGTGCGATGTGCCCGGGAATCTGTCCTGACCGGCGTTTGAGTGCGATAGTTTACCGTTATGGCTGATCCGCAGGATGAACTCGTGGCCTTACGCGCGCAAATGAGTGCGCTTACTGCGCGCCTGTACCACGTAGAGCAAAGACTCGGCCTTGACTCCGACCCGGCGCGGGAGGCTCCCGGCTTGGTTCGCGAGACCGCTCCCGCGCCTCCCTACCGTCTGGCTCCGCCCTCTCCTCCTGCCGCTCGCGCGTTGGAGCCAATTCCAATCGCGCCGCCGGCGTTCACCAACTTTTCCGCCGCCCCTGAAAAGGACGAAGACGAGCTCGAAGGCCAGATTGGGAAGCTCTGGCTGAACCGAATTGGGATTGTTGCCATCCTGATTGGAGTCTCGTATTTCATCAAGTACGCCTTCGACAATGGCTGGATTGGCCCAGCGGGCAGAATTGCGCTGGGGCTGTTGGCGGGGATTGCGCTTATCTTGTGGAGCGAACGCTTCCGCGCGCGGGGCCATGCCCCATTTTCTTATTCTCTTAAGGCCGTTGGAATTGGCACGCTGTATCTATCGCTGTGGGGCGCATTCCAGGTGTATCACCTGGTGCCTTCTGCCGCCGCCTTCGTGGCGATGATCCTGGTCACAGGTGCAACGCTGACACTGGCTCTCACGCAGGACGCGGAGATTCTCGCCGCCTTCGCCATGATCGGCGGATTCAGCACTCCAGTCCTGCTTTCCACCGGACAGAATCACGAGATCGTTCTCTTCTCTTATATATGTCTTCTAGACCTGGCGATGCTTGCCATGGTACGAGCGAAACCATGGCGCCGTTTGCTGGTGGGAAGCTTCACTGGGACAGCGATCCTCTACGGCGGGTGGTTCTTTTCGTACTACACGAGAGACCAGCGCGCTGTTACGACGCTGTTTACCTTGATCTTCGCCGCAATCTTTGCCACCATTCCTTTGCTTACGCCGCTTACGCGATCGCGGTGGCACGCCGGCTTTTCCATAACTCTGACGCTGCTTCCGCTGGTGAATGCGGCAGCCGTCTTCCTGTGTCTCAACGCGATGTATGAGAACGCGACGCTCACCTGGTTCTCGTTGGCATTGGCGGCGGCCTATCTGCTGCTGAGCAGCCAGTTCAAGCGGCGTGTCGGCAGTGAGCCCGACGTAGTGAAGACAATCAACCTGCTGCATGTAGCAATCGCCGTCGCGTTCATCACCATCGCAATCCCGCTGAAGTTGAACTCGCACTGGGTCACGCTCGGTTGGCTGGTTGAGTCTGCGGTGCTGCTGTACATCTCAGTGCGGACGAAAACAAATTTCCTACGCTACTTTGCCGCCGTTACGTTGTCTCTGGGAATTATTCGTCTGCTCGTTTGGGATAACTTCCGCGTGGAGACGCTGATCTTCAATGCACGCTTCGCCACATATCTGGTGGCAATCGCGATTCTCGGCGGCATCGTTGCTGCAGCCAGCCGCTTCGCCAGCGAGCGCGAACGGCCTGCGGTTCGCGTTGCTGGTATTCTGCTGAACCTGCTGGCGCTGATCGCGCTCACTCTGGAAGCGTCGGACTATTTTCTCCGGCAAGTCAGCGGGCTCTATCAGATGCACGATAACGCGGCCGCCACATTTCATCAGCTCAATCTGGCACGCAACTTCAGCTATTCCCTTATCTGGCTTGCTTATGGCGCGGGACTCATGATGTTCGGCTTCCGCAGACGCTCGGCGTTCGTTCGCTGGCAGGCGCTAGTGTTGATCGCGTTCACCATCGGCAAGGTCTTCCTCTTTGACGTGTCGGAGCTGCAGCAGGGATATCGCATATTGAGCTTTATTGCCTTGGGAGCGGTGCTGATGGGAATCTCGTACGTTTATCATCGCGACTGGCTCAACCTCGGAGCGAGCGCGACGGCAAAATCGACCGAGGCGCCCTCTGCATGAAGATGATTGTCACGCCCCTCGTCTTTGTTCTCTTGCTCGTCCCTTCGGCCTCTCATTCGAGGTACCAGCGTCCGGTGCAAGTCTCGGCTAGCGGACAAAACTACGTTGCTGTCGACGAAGCCATCTGGAACCATGCGCGGCGCGACCTGGGCGATCTCCGACTCGCCTCAGCGGATGCCGAGATTCCTTATGCGTTCGTGGTCCAGCGAGGCAGCTCCGAGGAGCAGCGCACCGAACTTTCCGTTCTGCAACAGTCGAGCGTCGGAGGAAAGACGCAGTTCCTCATCGATATGTCCGGGCTGGCGGAGTATGACCATGTGCAACTAAAGCTCGCGACCAGAAACTTTGTCGCGCATGCGCACTTGGAGGGAGCGGATGATCCGCATGCACGCGCCTGGGCCGGGTTGGGAGGCACAATCCTCTACGATCTTTCTAAGGAAAGTCTCGGATCGAACACAATGCTGCGCATTCCTCGTGCTACCTACAAGTATCTGCGCGTGACGATCGACGGTCCGGTCGCTCCATCCGATGTTCAGGCTGCGACCTCCGAGATGGCGGAGGAGCATCCCGCCGTGTGGCGCGATGTGAGCAGCACGCCGGCACAAGCACAGTCGGGCAAAAACACAGTATTTACCTTTGTCGTCGCCGACAGAATCCCCATTGAGCGCGCGGTCTTCAGCATCGCGGCATCTCCAGCGACAAACTTTCGGCGTGATGTTGAGATTCGAGACGAAAAAGACAACTGGTTGGGGTCAGGTGACATTGAACGCATTCACATGGTGCGTGGCGGGCAAAAGGTCGACTCCGAACATTACACGGTAAGCTTTTCCGGAACTGGGCATAGCACGATCAAAGTACTAATCCACAACGGAGACGATCGTCCCCTCAACTTTGCCGGCGCACGTCTCGAACAATTGGAGCGGCGCATCTACTTTGACGCTCCCGGTCCAGCCCAGCTCGTGCTCTACTATGGCGACGAGAAGTTGACTTCGCCTGTTTACGATTACGCCAAGCTGTTCCAGCAGAGTAAAACTCCGACTGCTACCACGCTACGATCAGAGGCCCCGAATGTAGCATTCACCGAGCGCCCCGATAAACGACCGTGGACTGAGCGCCATCCCGTAGTGTTGTGGATCGCCATCATCGCCGCAGTCGTCGGACTGAGCGCAGTCGCGCTGCGTTCTATGCGCACAGCAACTGCTTAGGCTTCGCCCAGGAGCAAGCGTAACCGCAGTGAAGGCTCAAGCAGCGACGCCGCCTAGCCCGCAGGGGCAGATGCAGGACAAACTTCCCGGATTCATAACCATGGAGTCGCTAGAGTCGCTCTGAACTGCCGGGACGATTTTTTCTCCATCACATGTCGATTTCCAGAGGGCCGCACGTCACAGATATGCGCGACAGATGACATCGCGCAAGCAATCGATCTTTGAAGCCTTTAAAGGAGATAGTGATGAAAAATAAGGTAAGAGCAGTTCCCGACGGCTACAACACAGCTACCCCTTACCTCACCATTCGAGGTGCGGCGAAGTCCATCGACTTCTACAAGCAAGCCTTTGGCGCTAAAGAACTCTTTCGAATGCCGGGTCCAGACGGCAAGATTATGCATGCTGAGATCCTGATTGGGGATTCTCACATCATGCTCGCCGACGAATCGCCCAAAGCCGAAACGAAGTCGCCGCAGACGTTGAACGGCAGCGCCAGCGGCATCTTTCTGTATCTCGATGACGTCGATGCATCGTTTAAGCAGGCGCTTAAGGCAGGCGCGAAGGAAACTCAGCCTCTGGAAAACATGTTTTGGGGCGACCGCTTTGGCAAACTCACTGACCCATTTGGGCACAGGTGGATGCTGGCATCGCACATCGAAGACGTATCTCCTGCAGAGATGGAAGAGAGAATGGCTGCGGCTGTCTCGAAGTAGTCCTGATGGCTAAGCAGTAGTTCGCGCGGCGAGTGCCGGGCGACTTCGTGGCGCCTTGAAGCACTCGCCGCTTCGATGAGAAGCTATTGCTGCCAGCCTCCACCCAAGCCCTTGTAGAGCTGAACCAAGGACAACATTTCGTTAAGTTGAGCTTGTACAAGGCCGAGTTCGGCGGTGAAGTAATTCGTGTCGTTAGTGAGCACTTCCAGATAACTGGTGGCGCCACCTGTGTACCGCAGATGCGAGAGACGAGTCGCATCCTGCGCCGAATCGACAAGGAGCTTTTGCTGCTCGCGAAATTCCTGGGTCTTGCGATACGCAATCAGCGAGTCGGAGACATCGCGGAATGCCCCTTGAATGGTCTGCTGATAAAACAGCAGGCTCTCCTGCTGTCGGGCTTCGGCGAAGCGGACGTTCGACCGCAACCTGCCCGCTGTGAAGATCGGCTGTGCCAGAGTGGAACCAAAGGTCCAGAATCCCGCGGGACCAGTGAACAGGTTGGTCAGCGCCGAACTCTGGAATCCCGAACTTGCGGTAAGAGAGATCTGCGGAAAATACGCCGCTCTCGCCACGCCGATTTGAGCGTTGAAGGCGATCAGCTCCTGTTCGGCCTGGCGAATGTCGGGCCGCCGCTCCAGCAATGAAGAAGGAAGGCCCGCAGGAACCGTGGGAGGGTGGTACTGTTCCGTCAGTTGCTTGCCGCGCGGAACCGGACCCGGGTTGTTTCCCAAAAGGATACTGATGAAATTCTCTTCCTGCTCAATCTGCTGTTCCAGGAACGGGATCTCCGAGCCCGCCGTGAACACCAGTTGTTCGGCTTGACGCACGTCAAGCATGGACGTCGAACCGCCTTGGGCTAGCAAGTTGGTTAAACGAAGCGAGTCCTGGCGCGATGCCAGCGTGCGCCGCGAAATATCAAGCTGCAAGTCGAGCGCGCGCAGTTGGAAGTAAGCGCCCGTGAGATTCGCAATCAGCTCAGTAATGATCTCGCGCTGAGCCCACTCGCTCGCTACGAGACTCGCACGCGCGGATTCCGTAGCCCGGCGAAATTTTCCCCAAAAATCCAATTCCCAATCGAACTCCAATCCAACTCGATTCGTGTTTGTATCGATTGGAGGAAAGATTCCCTGGCGGGAATTGCGCAGGTTTATCGCTGACGCGTTGCCGGACACGGTGGGAAACTGATCGGCCCGCGTAATGCCCAGTAGCGCCTGCGCTTGGAGAACGCGAGCGGCCGCGCGGCGAACATCGTAATTCTGTTGAAGCGCGGTCTTGATGAGTTCCTTTAGCTGATCATCCTGAAAAACGTCCCACCACTTTTCATCCGCGAGTGACTTAGCGTCTGTTGTCGCGGCTTGATCCGGAGTGAGTCCGCGATAGACCGTTGGAGTGTTGATGGTGGGCTTCTTGTAATTCGGGCCAACAGCACACCCCGAAACAAACACCACTAGCAGCAGGGGAAAGACAGCACTCTTCATGCTAATCATCTCCTGCTCGCGCGGCTCGCATCTCAACCACGTCAGCCGGGGCCTTTGGCCTGGATCGGGACACCAGGAAGAACATGGCGGGAATGAAGAAGATCCCAATCGCGCTCGCCGCCAGCATTCCGCCGATGACGGTCGTTCCCATGATCTGCCGTGCCACCGAACCGGCTCCTGTCGCCGTCCACAAAGGGACGCATCCGAAGATGAACGCGAGGGAAGTCATAAGAATCGGGCGCAGACGGAGTCTCGCTCCTTCCAGGGCTGCATCGACCAGAGGTTTGCCTTTGTCGTGCTCGTCCTTGGCAAATTCGACGATCAGAATGGCATTCTTGGCGGCCAGACCGATGAGCATTACCAGCCCAATTTGGGAGTAGACGTCGCTTTCGATCTGGACCATGTAAGGCGGATAGAAGGCGCTGATCAGTGTGCGGCGAAGCCAGAGAACCAAAAAGGCTCCGAACACAGCGACTGGCGTACTCAGCAGAACGCTGAGCGGCAACGTCCAGCTTTCATACAATGCCGCAAGAATCAAAAACACGAAGAGCAGTGAGAGTCCGAAGATCACGCCCGGAGGCACGCCCTGCTGTGCCTGCTTTTCCTGAAATGACATTCCCAGATAGTCGTATCCCATTTCGGCAGGCATAGTCTGGGTAAAGACTTGCTCCAGGGCCGCCATTGCCTGGTCGGAACTGTAACCTGGCGACGCGTTGCCGTTGACTTGCGCGCAGCGAAAGAGGTTATAGCGCATGGTGAATTCGGGTCCGGGGCGCGCTTCAAACCTGGTGATGGCAGAGAGCGGAACCATAGTTCCGCCTCGGTTCTTGACATAGAACTGGCCCACGTTCTCCGCGTTGGTGCGGTAATCGCCCTCCGCCTCAATGTAGACCTGCCACTGCCGTCCAAAGCGATTGAAGTAATTGATGAACAATCCACCCATGAAGGCCTGAACCGTGCGGTACACGTCGTTGATGGCGACACCCTGTTTGATCACCTTGTCGCGGTCCACCTCGATGAATTGCTGCGGGACGCTGCCCAGGAAGGTGGTACTGACACTCGCGATCTCCGGACGCTTCCGGGCTGCGGCAAGGAATGTATTCAGGTTGGACGCGAGGAATTGGATGTCCTTGCCGGCACGGTCCTCAAGAACAAATGTAAATCCACCTGAAGTGCCAACGCCGGGAATGGCCGGTGGAGAAAAGTCAAAAGCAATTCCCTCCGGAATCTGGCTGAGCTGGCGATTCAGCTGCGCCTTGATGACTTGAAACTGCTCTTCCCGGCTCTTTCGCTCATCCCACGGCTTCAGCGTGACCCAGAAGAAGGCGTTGTAAGTAGAACGCGTGAAGCTAAGCAGGCTAAAGCCGACAACGCTCGTCGTGGACTCGACTCCCGGAGTATTTGCCAGGATGCTCTCAATCTTTCGCGCCACACGCTCCGTTCGCTCAGTTGAAGCCGCGCTCGGTAGTTGCAGGTTTATGTATAGATATCCCTGATCCTCGTCAGGAAGAAAGCTGGATGGCACTTTGTGACTGAAGAACGCAGCGGCAGCCCCAAAGGCTGCGAGCATCGCCAGGGCGAAGACGGACTTACGAATGAGGGCTCCACAAACTTTGACGTAACGATTCGTGGCGCTTTCAAACATGCGATTGAACCAGTCAAAGAACCTTCTCAACAGACCTCGGCTTTTCTCTCTGGGCCGCAGCAGCAGCGCCGCCAATGCCGGACTGAGGCTGAGGGCGTTGAACGCGGAGATGACCACTGAGATGGCGATCGTGATCGCGAACTGCTGATAGAGCCTTCCGGTGATTCCCGGGATGAAGGCCGTAGGTATGAAGACCGCCGACAACACCAGCGCAATTCCCACTACAGGACCGGAGATCTCTTCCATCGCTCTCAGGGACGCATCCTTCGGCGACATGCCGTCCTCGATGTGTCGCTCCACCGCTTCCACAACGACGATGGCATCGTCGACGACCAGGCCGATCGCGAGCACCAGACCGAAGAGCGAGAGCGTATTGATGGAAAATCCAAACAACGGAAAGAAGACGAATGTGCCCACCAGTGAAACGGGCACAGCCAGCAGCGGAATAAGCGTGGCTCGCCATCCCTGCAGAAAGAGAAAAACGACAAGGATTACCAGCGCAATCGCGATGACCAGAGTGAGGATGATCTCCTTAATTCCCTGGACTACGGATCGCGTCGTATCGAGCGCGATGGCGTAATCCATATCCTGGGGGAACCGGGTTTTCAGCTCGCCCATTAGTTTATTGACGCCGTTTGCGGCGTCGACTGCGTTCGATCCGGGAAGTTGATAGACCGCGACTATGGCACTCGGATGCCCATTCAGGCGCCCCGCCACCGTGTAGTCCTGCGCTCCGAGTTCGATCCGGGCTACGTCTTTCACGCGCACCACGCCACCATCCGGTGACTCGCGGACCACAATCTGCCCGAATTCCTCTGGAGAGGTGAGCCGTCCCTGTGCGAGAACCGCATAGGCGAACTGCTGTCCTGAAGGGATCGGCTCTCCACCAACTTTTCCTGCTGGGTTGACTGTGTTTTGTGTTTGAACCGCATTCACGATTTCTGGAACGGTGATTGCCAATTTGGCAAGCTGATCCGGCTTGACCCACATACGCATCGCGTACTGGCCCGCGCCAAAAACCTGGACTTGCCCAATTCCCCGTGAGCGCGTAATGGGATCGACAAGGTTGATGTATGCGTAGTTAGCGAGGAACTTCGCATCGTACGTGCCGCGGGGCGAGTTCACCGATATCAGCATTAGGGGCGCCGTTACCGATTTGCGCACAGTGATTCCGAAATTGGTAACGTCGATCGGGAGCTGCGATGCGGCTTGCGTTTCCCTGGACTGGGCGAGAATTAGATCGTTGTTTGGATCGGTCTTTACGTCAAAGTTCACGATCAACGTTGTCTGCGAATTTCCGGTCGCATTCAACGAGTACATGTAGTTCATGTTGTCCACTCCGCTCATCTGCTGCTCGATAGGAGTGGCTACCGCTTGCTCGAGAGTCTGCGCGTCTGCGCCTACGTAGGTGGCTAGTATCTGAATTTCGGGCGGAGCGATATTGGGAAACTGTGCGATCGGCAGACCGATAATCGTCACCGCACCGACGATGACGGTCACGATGGCAATAACCATGGCGACGATAGGACGATTGATGAAGAACTTCGACATGACCTACTTCCCTTCCGCGGTGGCCGTCGCAGGCATCACTTTCACTGCGACTCCCTCTCTGGCTCGCTGCACGCCCTCAGTCACAACTCGCTCGCCAGGTTTCAGGCCGTCTTCAACAATCCACAGGTCCCCTGTACGCTCTCCAACCTTCACTGTCCTAATGCTGACGGTGTTGTCCGCTCCGACCACGGCTACCTGATACGTGCCTTGAAGCTCCGTCACAGCCTTCTGCGGTATCAGCAGGGCTCCCGGCCTGATGTAGCTGATGAAGCGGACGCGGCCGTACTGCCCGGGACGAAGAACGTTATCCGGATTGGGAAACAGACCAGCCAGTCGGATCGCTCCTGTCTGCACATCGACTTGACGGTCCACGGCAAAGAACTTTCCTCTTTTGGGATACGTGGATCCGTCAGCAGTGATCAACTCCAAGTCGAGCTTTTTTTGTGTCCGCTCTCGCTCTGCTGGAGTTGGGTTGCGTTGAACAAAAGCAAGGTATTGCTGCTCGTTTACAACGAAGTAGGCCTTGATGGGATCGAGCTGGGAAACAGTCGTGAGAAGCGTCTGCGGTCCGACCAGATTCCCTACCTGTCCGGTCGCGATTCCAGCTACGCCGTCAATGAGAGAGCGAACGTTCGTGAACTCCAGGTTGAGTGATGCCTGCTCAATGGTCGCTTTGTCGGCCTGCACGGTCGCTCTGGCGGCTAAGTTCGCCTGGATGTCGTTGTCGAGTTGACTCTGTGCAATAGCTTTTTCGCGTGCGAGGGGAGTGTCGCGCTGCACGTCCAGCTGCGTCTTCCCGAGCTGGGCTTCCGCTTGCGCGAGCTGCGCCCTAGCCTGGTCAAGCACCGCCTGGAATGGCCGGGGATCGATGTTGAACAGCACTTCATTCTTGCGAACCAAAGCACCTTCCCGGTAGTTCTGCTTGATGAGATAGCCGGAGACTTGAGGCTGGATTTGCGCATTTACGTAGCCATCCAGTGTTGCAATGTACTCGTGGTAGATCGGGACGTCGCGTTGAACGACCTCAGCGACCTGGACAGGCGTAGGAGGAGCAGGGGCTGCGGAAACACTCTTCGTTCCGCATCCTGTCGGCAATAGCAGAAGGCAAACAAGGCAAGCGAGCGTACACCATTGCGTGCAGTAGCTCCCTCCCACGCTCTGGCGCCAACCCCACCTTCCGGAGGTTCCCAGCATCATTGACGGCCTGGTCGAGTGGTTTAAACGATGAGCTTGACCCTGCATAAACTTCTCCTTGGTCTTTCTGGCTCTTTGGATCAGAGCGCGACCTGGATTCGGACACGCCCGCCGGAGACACAATCGATATCGGGACGTATTCTCAGTCCGGTAGGCCGATCATTCTATTCCGCGGGACGAACGGGCGACATTAATCTGTGTAACCCCATTCGACCCGAATCTGAGTGTAAGCGCGGCCTATGCAGTTTCTAAAACGACCATCAGGCTGGCATCACACCATTGAGGGCTTTTGGGCTACCTCTTTCCCGCGACGCAAAAATACCGCAATGGTGGTACGCGGACGCGGTTGATTCACTGGCGTGGATTCGTGGAGGCTCCAACCAGTCTCATAAAAAGCACTTTCCGTTGCCAACGCGGGGTGGGATTAATCCTCCCGTCAGACTCAGTGTCTCGGGTCCGCCACGCTGCTCGTCTGAGTCAGCCGCTGCATGGCTTTCAACGAGCGTTCCGCATATGGGCTGGATGGTTGCTGGTCGGCGCACAATCGATACTCCCCCAACGCTTCGTCCGTATGATTCATCTTCTCCAGGCACAGCGCTAACTCGAACATCGCCTTGCTATCGTTAGGGTTGTATTCAAGCGCCTCGCGAAAGCGTGACTCTGCGGCACGGTAGTTGCCGCGATCAAAATAGAGTTCGGCGGCTTCTCGACTGACAGCTCCTTTACGCTCTGCAGTGTGTGGAGGCTGCGGCTTCTGAGGCGGAGAAGACCAGCAGGCATGGAAAATCGAGTTGATGCAGTTAGGCGCAAGTCTCTTAAGAGTTCGTGTAACCGGGTTGCCACTTTGAGTCGTATCGGGTGGAGGAGGGTCGGGGGCAACCACGTCGGGAGGCAGCGGCGGTGGATCTGGATTTGGCTTTTTGGGGGCCGTGGGTGGACTCGCCGAACTGTTTCCCGGATTGGGAGTCTGCCCGTTGCCGGACAGGAGCGCTAGAAGTACGAGGAGCAACATCGCGCTGGCATGACGATGCAGCATGGCACACCGGCAGACATGTTACTCCTATTGGCAAGCGCGGAACCTGCATTGATTCAGTTACTGCATACTCCGGTAAAGACCCTCGAATAACTCCATGCCGCGCTTCAGCAGTTCGTCGTCATCGATGGATTGTTCTGCCCAACCAACCAGCACCGCGTCGACAGCCTGGCCTTCCGAGCGTCCGAATTTATCGTCGCGCAGGTCAGCGTCGTGAACAATTTGTGCAAGGGCAAGTATTTTTGAATCGCGCACTGCGAATTCTTTGCAAAGAGTTTCAAAAGTGCAGCGATCTTCCTTGTGCGTAAAACCAGTCCCGTCGAAGCTGTCGAAAGGAATTGCGTCTCGCAGCTTGGCTGGCTGCGCCGAGAAGACAAATCTCGCTCCCGGATCGATAAACTTCCTGATCAGCCAGGCAGAGGAAACACGATCGATTCCGGGACGAGGCCGAGTGACCCAGGTCTTATTCTGAAACTCAGATTTGCGAACGATTGCACCGGGCTTCGCCTTCGACGTGCCTCCCATGGCGCGTTGCACGAGATCCTCCGCCCTGTAACGTAGAGGGCTCCGAAAAAAATCGATTGATGCAATTTCGTCCAGCCTCCGGCGGAGCTTCGCCAGTTGCAAACCAGCCCCCCTTTCCTGCTTCTCGCGCTGAAGCTTCTCTAGCTGCTGGATTAGCTCCTGATAGTCACGCGAACGCGCTTCGCTGAACCTCTTGATCAATTCCGAAGCTGGAAGATCGTCAATGGTCTGCACCTGGATTACAGATGCTTGCCCTTTGTAGCCGCGGATCGCAGCAGCAAGCCATTCGAACTGCTCCTGATTCTGCCGATCATGCGGGAGCAGGTATCCAGGCGGGCCCAAAGGCATGGCCCCGATTCGCTTCAGTCGGCGCCAGACCTCCACCCGCTCACTAGTTCGTTTCGAGGGCAGAGAGAAGACGAGAAGGAGCCATTTATCGCGACTCGAGACCTGCCGTTTCATTTGACTTGTCACGGACTTCTTCACAAATTCAGGCCCTCTGATTCGCCCCTTTCCGTCATCCGCCCTGCCATTCTTGACATCTCTAATCCTTGAGAGTAATACATATTACTTGTTTGGTTATATGTGTAACACCGATATGAGTAGGCGTAAATTTCTCCAACTGGGAGCCTGTTGCGCTACAGGGTTCGTGGGCGTGCAATACACAGACGCAGGCTCTTGGCATGACCAACAGCTCGACGCTGGCATTAAGTCGCACTTTCCTGTGTTGCAGAAAAGGGTCAACGGCCATCCACTGATTTATTTCGATACGGCGGCCACAGCACAAAGGCCGAAAGAAGTCATTGACGCTATCACCCAGTTCTACAGCCGGGAAAACGCCAATCCAGCTCCTAATCTCCATTTCCTGGCAAGACAGTCCTTCGAAGCTTATGAACACGCCAGGGCGAGCGTCGCAACCTTCATCAACGCCGCCGACGCTTCGGAAATTGTGTGGACACGGGGGACCACAGAGGCCATCAACTTAGTCGCGGCAAGCTGGGGAGAAGCCAACATTCATCGTGGCGATGAGATTTTGCTCACGATCGCCGAGCATGCCTCCAACATGCTTCCCTGGCAGCTCCTGGCGAAGAGAAAAGAAGCAAAGGTCCGCTACGTTGATGTGCTGGAAACTGGGCACATCGACTTGGAGTCATTGAAAGCCAAACTCACGGAACGTACGAAACTGGTGTGCTTCTCGCACGTCTCGAACGTACTGGGAATCGTGAATCCGGCTGCCCAGATGTGCCGCATCGCCCACGATGCCGGAACAAGAGTCTTGATCGACGCGGCCCAGTCTGTGCCTCATATGTCCGTTGATGTTCGGCAACTCGATTGTGACTTTCTGGCATTTTCAGGCCACAAGATCATGGGGCCCATGGGTATCGGGGTTCTGTGGGCGCGGAGGTCTATTCTCGATCAGATGCCGCCCTACCAGGCCGGCAGCAATATGGCCCACGCGACCGCGACGGAGGAATGGGAGTATTCCGAGGGCGCACGAAAATTCGGAGCCGGAACCCCAAATGTCTCAGGACCGGTGGGACTGGCGGCGGCCGTCGACTTCATTAGGCGCGTAGGCTATCGCAATATGTGGAACCATGAGCAGCAGCTTACGGCTCGTCTCCAGGAGCGTTTTGCAGCTCAAAAGGGCGTGCGTGTCTTGGGCGGGACTGAGATGCAAAACCGCATCTCTCTTTTTTCGTTCACGCTGGACGGAGTACCTGCAGAAGATCTTGCCCGCAAGCTGGACCAATATGGAATTGCGATTCGCGCGGGCGATCTTGCAGCATTTCCACTGCTCCAGAGATTCGGCATAAAGCAGGCCGCGAGGGCTTCACTCTATATTTACAACACCGTCGGAGAGATCGACGATTTCGCGCGCATTCTGGGCATGTTGGCTCAAGAGGCGAGCTAGGAAAGCAATTCTCATGTCGATTCGGGCTGGGTTTGGGTTCGGCGAGGATGTCTGCTGGTCTTCAGTGAACCGCCGCTTGCGCGAAGGACCACAAGTTCCAGACATGCTCAGATCCCGCCCTGAAAGGTTGAAAATGAGATGGATTACTCGCCACGACGTGAAGGTCGACCGGGTGGCTTGTCCGTGGCTGATCAAACGCTTCGTGGATCCCGAGGCAGAATTTATTTTTGTCGCAGAAGATGAATTGCTGGCGACGGCAGCGCGGCTGAGCGCGATCCCATTCGATGCGCCGAGCCTTGCGGCCGTGAAGCTTAACCATCGCGGTCAATGTTGCACATTTGAAGCTTTTATCGAGGACTACAAGCTCACCGATCCAGCCCTGCGTCGCATGGCACTTATCGTTAGAGGGGCGGACATAAGAGGACAAGAGCACGTCTCGGCGGAAAGCCCTGGCCTACGTGCGATTGCTCACGGCTTTGCGCTCTCGGGAATCAATGACGAAGAGCGGCTCAAGCAGGAGTTTCCGATATACGACGCCCTCTACCATTACGTTTGCCGGCAAGCGCGTTGAGCGTCTCACGATTTATCTTTAGTTCGTCGATCAAAGCCAAAGGAGTTTTCGTCCCATGTTCCGCTTCGTAAGAAACACAATGCTTTTGTTCGCGACCGGCTGCTTCCTTTTTCCCTCAATGCTGCTTTTCGCACAGGAAATGCCGACAGACTATTAGGCTGTGCTGAGGTTCCTCGATCGGAAAGGCGACTTCAAAGCAGGAGTTCTAAAAGTGAACATTCCCCGCAATGATTTGAAGATGACGATTCAGGGAGTCTCCACACCGACTCCCTTGGGATTCGGCGGGTGGATCGCCTTGACGAAGGGAACCGGCGGCTCGGATGTGATGATGGGCGATCTCGTACTCTTGCAGGATGAGGTGAATCCGGTGATGTCCGCTTTGCTGGACAACGGAATCGACGTCACCGCGCTGCACAATCATTTCTTCTGGGATGAGCCGCGCGTGTACTTCATGCATGTGCACGGGATGGGAAAGGCTGACGATCTCGCCCATCGCGTCAAGCCGGGCCTCGATCTTATCGGAAAGGTCACTCCGGCTCCGGTTTCGCCTTTCGCCACGAGCGGTACCCAGCTGAATGTCGAAAAGCTGGCTACCATCGTTGGACATCAGGGTGAGCAAACGGGGCCCGTTTACAAGATTACAGTTGGCCGCGACGACATCGCTATGAAGGATCACGGTGCTGTTATGAACGCACGCATGGGACTCAACACCTGGGCTGCGTTTACTGGCACGCAGGAGGACGCTGTGATTGCCGGCGATATTGCCATGCTTGAGAACGAACTAAATCCTGTGTTGAAGACGCTTCGCAAGAATGGCCTCGATGTGGTCGCGATTCACCATCACATGACCGAGGAGCGCCCGCTTGTAATCTTCCTGCACTACTGGGGAAGAGGAAACGCGGAGAAGTTGGCCGCTGGATTTAAAGCGGCTCTCGACCAACTCGGCCATGCCGCGCCTTCGCACGGCATGGGACAGTGAGATTGCAAAAGGAAACTGCTACGCCGCTCTCCAGCTCAGGGTAACGATGGAATCCGGAGCCAGTGTGACGCGAGTTGCCAACTTCCCGAAACGGACTTCGATATCCTGAGCTGAATTAGCAGCGTTAGTAAGCACCAACGCGTAACTGCTGTCAGAATTGGCGACTGCGACGTGATTTACTCCAGATGCTTCACTGTGTGAGTCGATCACGACTGCGTTGCGCTGAATGTGGCGCGAGAAGTGTGCAAAGCCCCAATACTGACCGCTGCGCGTAACTTCATGAGTACCGGAATGAACCGTCACTGCGCCACCGCACGGAAATGGCCCGATATTCGGCTTCCCTTGTTCGTCGAGCGCAACATTCCAGGCAATGATGCAGCGCATCCCATTGCGAAGAATGCCCGTAAATGTACGGCTCCATTTGGACCAGTCGGTCAGATACTTAGGATCGGTAATGTCTGGACCACCCTCGGTCCAGTACATCTCGGCATCTGGATGGGCCGCCGCCACCTTGCGTACCAATTCGGGAGTCCCCAAGTATCCGTGCCAGGCAATGGAATTCGTGACTTTGCTCACTTTCTCATCGTCAAGTTGGCAGATCGCGCGTCCCCAGAGGTTGTAGTTGTGGTCGAGCAACCAGATCCTGGTCTTTAATCCCGCGCGTTCGATGGCGGGGCCGAGCATTTGGCCAACATACTGCACCTCGGCCTCTTGCGGAAAGAGACATGCCGGCATCCGACTGTCCTGATCGGTATCCACTTCGTTCTGCGGAGTCACGGCGTTCACCTCGACTCCTTCGGCCAGGTACGCCTGGAGAAACCTTACGATGTAGTCAGCATAGGTCTTCAAGTAGTGCCGGCGAATGGTACCGCCCAGCATCGAATTGTTGTCTTTCATCCAGCCGGGCGGACTCCACGGTGAGCCGAGTAGAAACAATTGCGGGTTAACTTCCCGGGCAGCGCGCAAGACCGGAAGGATGTATTCGCGGTCATGCTCGATTGAAAACCTCTTCAATTCGGGATCGGGCTCACCTTCATCGTAGCTAAAGACATTGCGCGAGTAGTCACTGGAACCAATGCAGACTCGACACACACTGAATGCCATCTCCTTGCGGTTAAACAGTTCGTTCAGCAGCTCTCCACGTGAGGATTGCGGCATTTGGCTCAGCACATAGCAGGCCGCGTCGGTAAGAGCTGCACCGAATCCCACAACGGGCTGCGCTTTCTCTGCAGGGTTGATTACGACCGCCGCATTGGATGGCGCGCCAGACGCAGATGTCCAGCGCAGTTGCGACGCTGGCGCATGACGGCGAGTAGCATCGGTGATGAAAACATCAATCTCCGGCTTCGGCGCCGGCACATCGGCAACGATGACATCGGCGACAGCAAGCTTGCTGCCTAGTAAGCCGCAAGCAGCGGAAGCAGCGGCCTTCTCCATGAATTCCCGGCGGGTTGGCATAGGAAGCGATTTTACAGGTGAGGCTGTGGACGGGAGTGTTGATTTAAGAAATCTTCGTTGCCGGTTCCAACGTACCGATCAATTCAACATACTCGTCGGTGGCGCGCTGGAGATTTTCGGCGAGATGACTGCGCAGTTTTATGTCGATGTCTTGCTGTATTGGCAGTTCCAGATAGGCGAAGAGCGCCTTGCGGGCGTCTTCCATTCTCTTCTCCGCCTGCTTCACATCCTGGAGCGTGCTCATGGACAGCGATTGTCTCATTGGCGTCAACTCATCATGGCCGACTCGGGGGCCAATGCAGGCCGCAGAAAAACGGTCGTCATGCGGCGAAGGTTCCCTGATACTCTCCTGTTATTTTTTTGAACCTTTTAGGAAACGGCGTTAACTGCTCGGCTGATAGTGGCTTACGGAGAAATCCACAGAAATCCCTGTTAATTCCCTGGTTTTGAGCGAAATTTTCGTATTCTGGGCAGAATTCGATGATTTTAGCGTTGAATTCGAAAAGCTTGCTGTTTTTATCCCTGTTCCTTGCTATGCCTGCAGGATTTTCCGCCGCCTTATAGCTCCCGGCGCCCCTCGATCGCCTTGGCCATGGTTACTTCGTCGGCGTATTCAATGTCGCTTCCGGCGGGAATGCCGGTGGCGATGCGGGTCAGCTTTACCGGGGAGCTCTTGAGCATGCGCGAGATGTAGGTCGCTGTAGCTTCGCCTTCGACTGTGGGATTCGTAGCGATAATGAGCTCGTCGATCTCGCCGCGATCCACGCGCTTGGAGAGACTGGTAAGCCGCAGGTGTTCTGGTCCTACTCCGTGCAGCGGAGAAAGGGCTCCGTGCAGCACGTGATATACGCCGTTGAAGCTCCGCGTCTTTTCGATTGCGGCAATATTCGTGGGCTCCTCCACTACGCAAACCAGACGCTGGTTACGCGTTGCGCTGCTGCAATAGACACAGGGATCGACATCAGTGATGTTGTTGCACACTGAGCACAGGTGAAGGCTGGCCTTGACTTGGCGGATGGAGTCGGCCAGCAGTTCGGCGTCTTCGTCACTGGCGCGCAGGATGTGGAAGGCGAGACGCTGCGCCGTCTTGCCGCCGATCCCCGGCAACTTCTTGAGTTCGTCAATGAGCCGCGCCATGGGCTCTGCAAATTTCGACAACTGGTCCTCTGATTTCGCTTCGGCTGTAGTCGATTAGAACGGCAGGTTCATGTCGCCTAGCATGCCGCCGAGGGTCGATTGCACCGTGGTATCCACTTTGCGGGAAGCTTCATTCACAGCGGCAGTAATCAGGTCCTGGAGCATCTCCACATCGCCCGACTTCACCGCTTCAGGATCGATCTTTACCGAAAGCAACTGCTTTTGCCCATTCATCGTCACGCTAACCGTGCCGCCTCCAGCAGAAGCCTCAACACTGGTTGCGCGCATCTTTTCCTGGATCTCTTGCGATGCGCGTTGCGCCTGGGCCAACAATTCCTTTGGGTTGAATTCCATTCTTGAGGAATCTCCGATCTATTTCTTTTGACGAAGATCGACCACTGTGCGCACTTCCGCTCCAAACTTCTCCTGCATGCGCCGCACCACAGGATCTTCAGCAGCCCGCTGACGAGCTCCGCCGGATCCATTGCTGTGGCCATTTGCTATGCGCTCGATTGGAGCATTCTGAGACATGCCTCCGCCGGAGACGTTCAACTTCATTACTCGGCCGCAGAGTCGACTGGCCTCCTGCGTGAGTAGGCGCTTTGCCTCGGCACTTACGCTGAGGTCGATTACCTTTTCGGAGAGCGGCAAGCGTAGATTGATCTGATTGCCCTCTAGACCCCACTCGCCACGTGCCAGCAGATCGGCGGCCGTGTCCTGGCTTTGCGCTTCGAGCACCGAGATCAACGCGGAGCGCAGCGTCTCTACAGAAATCTCCTGCTGAGTGACCGCAGATTCCGCGATTGGCTGGGGAACTTCTTCCAACGCGGTTGCGGTCGAAATCACCGTGTAGCTCGCAGTGGATCCGTCAATCGAACTCACCACCGACATCTCCGGTTCGGAGCTCCGCACTTTGCGCAACCTGTCAGCTTCGAAGGGGGACACGCGTTGTTGACTCTGCGGCGAAGCTCCCCCACTGGATGACCCAAACGGTGATGCGGAGGCTGATCTCAAGCCACCGCTCAATGGCGCAGGTCGCGCCTCAGAAATCTTTGGAACAGCCGAGAGAGAGGCGCGTGCAGGTTGAGTGACCGTTGTTGCTCCGCTGGTCGCAGTCTGGCTCAGGAACTCTTCGAGGGGGAGCAGACGAATTGCATGCACCATCTTCAGCATGCCGAGCTCAAGGTGAAACCGCTGCTCCTGTCGGTAGCCCAGCTCGTCGTGCGTGCGAAGGATAATGTTGAGAAAGCGGGTAAGGTCTTCCTCGGAGAACAGCGCCGCCGTACTCGCGACCTTCTGCCGCTCGTCGGATGAGATTTGCAGCAGCGATGATTCTCCGCCCGCCACCTTCGCAACCAAAGCATTTCGCAAGAAACGAACAAGCTGCTTGGCAAAGTGCGACGGACTCTGCCCTTCGGTCATTAGCCGGTCCAGGAGCTTTAACAAGTCCTCGCTCGAACTGCGGTGCACGCACTGCATGGCCTGCACGAGAACGTCAGACGAGACTGTTCCCATCAGCCCGCGAACTTGCGCCGCAGTCAGCTTTGCATCCGAGCCGCCTTCGAAGACGGCGCAGCAGGCGATGGCTTGATCCATGATGGAGAGCGCGTCGCGCATCGATCCATCACCGGCCTCCGCAAGAGCGGCTAGCGCATCGTTTTCCGCGCTGATGTTTTCTTGTGTTGCGACATCGCGGAGCTGGCGCACGATCTCGTCGAATCGCACTGCGTGAAAGCTGAAGTGCTGGCAGCGCGAGCGAATCGTCTGTGGAATGTCCTCGGGCTGCGTGGTGGCCATCATGAAAACAATGTGGCTGGGCGGCTCTTCCAGAGTTTTCAGCAGCGCATTAAAAGCAGCATCGGTAATTTGGTGGGCTTCGTCGAGAATGTAGATCTTGTAACGATCGCGAGCGGGACGATAGCGCACGGCATCGCGTAACTCGCGAATCTCGTCGATACCACGATTCGTCGCCGCATCGATTTCGATCACATCTACAGAGCTTCCTGCGCGGATCTCCTGGCAGGAGTCGCAAACGCCGCACGGCTCTGGAACCGGCTTATCCGTCGAGCGGCAGTTGAGCGCCATAGCCAGAATGCGCGCAACCGTGGTCTTCCCGATGCCGCGATGTCCACTGAAAATGTAGCCGTGCGCGATTCGCTGCTGGGTAATCGCATTCTGCAGCGTGCGGGTTACATGATCCTGCCCGATTACATCGGAAAATTTCTGTGGCCGGTATTTGCGGGCGAGAACCTGATAACTCATGGCGGGACCTTGTCGATTATACCTACGGTAAGAACTAGCTGAATGCCGAGCGCTGAATGCTGCGTGCTGAGTGTCTGCACGATTTTGTGTGCTAGCATCGGAGCTTCCATGACTGCGGGCAAACTTCAGGTCGTGCCATTAGGCGGGCTCGGCGAGTTCGGCATGAACTGCATGGCCCTGCGCTGGGGCGACGACATCATTGTGATCGATGCCGGTCTCATGTTCCCTGAGTCTGAGCTGCTCGGCGTCGACATCGTTGTTCCCGACATCACTTACCTGCTCGAGAATCGGGACAAAGTTCGCGCCATCCTGCTCACCCACGGCCATGAAGACCACATTGGCGGATTGCCGTGGATTCTCTCTGAGCTGAACATTCCGGTGTACGGCACGGAATTTACCCTCGCCCTCGTGGAAGGCAAGCTGGAAGAACACGAGCTGCTCGACTCTGCACAGCTCAACGAAATCACGGCGAACGAGCGCTTCCGTATCGGACCGTTCCTTATCCATCCGGTGCGCGTCACTCATAGCCTCGTGGATTGTGTGGCCCTTGCAATTCACACTCCGTTGGGAGTCGTGATTCATTCCGGCGACTTCAAGGTCGATCCCACGCCTACGGATGGCAAGCTGTTCGACCTCCATCAGTTCGCGGAGTATGGCAAAGAAGGCGCGCTACTTTTGCTGCAGGATTCGACTAACGTCGAGCGCCCAGGCTACACGCCGAGCGAGCGCGCGGTGCGTCCGCGATTTGAGGAAATCTTCACGCGCAGCAAGCGGAGGCTGTTCGTCTCCTGCTTCTCATCTTCTATACATCGGATCAAGCTCGTGGCGGACATGGCCTTCGAGCACGGACGCAAGCTGGCTCTGGTCGGTCGCTCCATGAATGAAGCTACTGAGATCGCGCAGGACCTCGGCTACATCCATATTCCCGAGGGAACGCTCATTAATCCTGGACAGATTCGCGATTTCGCTCCGGAGAAGGTTTGTGTGCTGATCAGCGGCACGCAGGGCGAGCCCATGTCTGCCTTGTCGCGCGCGGCTGTAGACAATCATAAGCACGCGAAGATCGAGCCGGGCGACACAGTCGTTCTGTCCTCGCGCATCATTCCAGGGAACGAAAAAGGGATCTATCGCATGATTGATCACCTTTACCGCCGCAACGCTCACGTTATCTATGAAGATGGTTCTGGTTCGCCCGTGCACGTAAGCGGACACGCCAGCCAGGAAGAGCTCAGGCTTCTGATTAATCTTGTTCGCCCCAGGTACTTTGTGCCGATTCACGGCGAGTATCGTCAACTTAAGCGCCACGCGGAGCTTGCCGCTTCAATGCACGGTGCTGTAGGCAGCGTGACGATGCTGGAAAGCGGCGAGGTCCTTGAGATCGACGAGCTTGGTGCGCGGAAGGCTGGAAAAGTAACGGTCGGCCGCGTCTGCATTGACTCCGGCTCAGCCAGCGACGTGGTAGAGGATCTCGTGATTCGCGATCGTCGCCACCTAAGCGAAGACGGCATTGTGCTGCCAGTAATCGCCATTAATAAGTTGACCGGCAAGGTGGAATCGATTCCCGAAATCGTGATGCGAGGATTCGCCGCCGCAGGCGCAGAGAACGGTTTTCTTGCGCAGGCTCGCGAAGTGATCAGCCGCACACTTGAACAGTCGAGCCAGGAAGAAAAGGCTGACTACGGTGTGATCAAAGAGAAGATTCGCCAGGACCTTAAGCGTTACATCAACAAGAACACCAGTCGTCGCCCCTTGATTATGCCGGTCATCCTCGAAATCTGATGCAATGTCTTTGGACTGCAATACACAAACTGTAGAGAGCAAGCGTCTTGATCACCCTCGAAAAGATTCAGCAAGCCCAGGAACGGCTGCGTGGAATCGCGCTACGCACGCCGTTGCAACGCGTTTCATTCCGGGAGGGCGAAGTTTATCTCAAACCGGAGAACCTTCAACCGATTGGCTCATTTAAGCTACGCGGCGCCTACAACAAGATCGCGACGTTTTCTCCAGGACAGCGTGAGCGCGGAGTCATCGCCTACTCCAGCGGAAATCATGCGCAGGGGGTTGCCTATGCAGCCCGTGCGATGGGTTGCCACGCCACCATCGTGATGCCCGACAACTCTCCACAACTCAAATTGGAGAAGACCCGAGCTCTCGGAGCAGAAATCGTGATCGTCGGCCCGTCGAGCGACGAGCGCAAAGCGCGCGCTGAGGAACTCGCGCAACAAAAGGGATACGCTCTCGTGCCTCCCTACGACGATGAAGCCATCATCGCCGGGCAAGGCACAATGGGCTTAGAAATTCTTACCGACTTGCCCGAGACCACTAGCGTGTTGGTTTGTGTGGGCGGCGGAGGCATGATCAGCGGAATCGCTGCCGCGGTGAAGAACATGCGGCCGAGTCCAAAGGTTTATGGAGTGGAGTCAGAGCTAGGCGCCAAAGCCAAAGCCAGCTTCGAAGCCGGCGAGCGCCTCGCCTTCCCTGCCGAGGAAACTACCCGCACCATCGCCGACGGCCTCCGCACGCAGAGCGTCGGCGAGTGTAACTTTGAACATATTCAGCGCTACGTGGACGGATTTATCAGTGTTAGCGAAGACGAAATCCGCGAAGCCGTCCGCCGCCTCGCATTCGACGCGCACTTAATAGCAGAACCCAGCGGTGCGGTTCCGCTTGCAGCAGTACTGTTCCACCGAAGTGAGTTCCCTTCTAGCGGCAAGACGGTAGCAATCGTCAGCGGAGGAAACATCGCTCCGGAGATGTTAAAGCAGATCCTGACCGAGCCGAGTTCCTAAATAACCCCCCACGTATAATCAACTGTTACCGCGACAACTCTGCACCATCCTGAGAAGTTGATGTCGCGCTCGACCTGATGATCCAGACCCTGTTCGGCAGCCTCGACGAGGAAAAAAACAAAAAGCCAGGCTTCCTGGATCGCATGAAGGAGGCGGTCTCGCGCACGCGCGAGAACCTCAGCGATCGCATCGAGGAGATCGTCGCTTTCAATAAAGAGATCGATGCCAATACCCTCGACGATCTCGAAGCCACGCTGATTGCCGCCGACCTCGGGACGACGACCACACATGAGGTCCTCGAAGCGCTGCGCGAGCGCGCCACCCATAAGCAGATCGGCGATGTGAACGAACTGAAGCGGCTACTGAAGGAACAGATCGCGGGGATCCTTAACGGCGCATCGAATGTGCCGTTACGCCGAGTCGACGGTCCCGAAGTGGTACTGATCGTCGGCGTGAACGGTACCGGTAAGACGACGACAGTCGGCAAGCTCGCAAGTTTGCTGAGAAGTCAGGGCAAAACGGTTTTGCTCTGCGCGGCCGACACGTTTCGCGCTGCCGCGATCGAGCAGTTGGAGGTCTGGGGCAGTCGAACTGGAGTGGAAGTGATAAAGACTAAACCCGGCGGCGATCCCTCGGCTGTACTCTTCGACAGTCTGAGTGCGGCGAAGGCGCGGGGAACTGACTATGTGATCGTTGATACCGCTGGCCGGCTGCATACCAAGCAGAACCTGATGGCGGAGCTGGAGAAGATGCGCCGCACAGCGCAGAAAGTAATCCCTGACTCGCCGCATGAAACCCTACTCGTGATGGACGCAACCACCGGGCAGAACGGATTGCAGCAGGCGCGTCAGTTCACGCAATCTGCAGGCGTAACCGGAATCGTGTTGACGAAGCTCGATGGCACGGCAAAAGGCGGAGTAGTAGTTGCCATCTCGCGCGAACTCGGCGTTCCTGTTCGGTACGTCGGTGTAGGAGAGAAGGCAGGAGACCTTCTGCCATTCGATTCGCAATCGTTTGTCGATTCTTTGTTCGAATAAAGGAACATGCCTCAGCAAGACAACGAGCGCTTCATGCGTCGCGCACTGGAATTGGCGCGTCGAGGTATCGCGCTCGCCTCTCCTAACCCTCATGTTGGTGCGGTAATCGTAAGCTCTGCTGGGGAAATTGTCGGCGAGGGCTTCCATACTTATGACGGCTTAAAGCACGCAGAAGTGCTCGCAGCCGAACAGGCCGGAGAGCGCGCTCGCGGAGCAACTCTCTACTTGAATCTCGAACCTTGTTCGCACACCGGACGCACCGGGCCATGCGCCGACGCAGTAATCGCTGCCGACATCAAGCGCGTGTATGCTGCCATGCCCGATCCCAATCCTCTCGTTGCGGGCAAGGGATTCGAGCGATTGCGCACAGCGGGCATCGAAGTCCACACTGGTCTGCTCGAGTCTGAAGCCCGAAAGATAAACGAGGGATTCGCGAAGTACATCACCGCGAAAACACCGCTTGTTACGCTCAAGGCCGGGATGACGCTCGATGGCAAGATAGCTCCGCCATACACACCTCCGAGCGGCGAAGTCGGTTTGGGCGATGCAGCCGGTGGCTGGATAACCAGTATCGAAGCTCGCGCTCAAGTGCAAGAATTGCGTCACGCGTCCGATGCAATCCTCGTGGGCGTGAACACAGTCATCACCGACAATCCGCTGCTCACCGACCGTACAAGCTTGCCTCGACGCCGTCCGCTGTTGCGCGTTGTAAGCGATTCCAAATTGCGCCTGCCCTTGGACTCGCGTCTCGTGAAGACAGTGAACAACGACCTGATCGTCTTCTGCTCGTTCGCGGAAGAGAAGAAGCGTCGTGAACTTGAAGAACGAGGCATTCGCGTAGAACAAGTCAGGTTGGGCGCGCTCGACGGACGTCCCGACATCGCCGCTATCATTCAGCGGCTCGGAGAGTTGGAGATCACAAGCCTGATTATCGAAGGCGGTGCGCTCGTGAATTGGACCGCGCTTGCCGCAAATGTTGTCGACAAAGTGTTCTTGTTTTACGCCCCCAAAATTCTTGCCGGAACCGGATCAGTGCCATTCGCCAGCGGTCCAGGCTTCCCTCGCATCAGCGAAGCCGCCCGCGTTCGCTCGATTTCCCTGCATCGCTTCGGAGAGGATTTTGCAGTCGAGGGCTATATAAAAGATCCGTACGAAAGATTAGGATCTTCGACGCAATAGACGCGTTCTCAAAACGAAAATGTTCACGGGATTAGTTGAACAAACCGGGACAATTGCCTCGCTGGGCAAGGCGAGTGGAGCGACGCGCATCCGCGTCTCTGCGCCGGGACTGGCATCGCAATTGAAAGAGGGAGACAGCATCGCGGTAAGCGGAGTCTGCCTCACTGCGTTATCGCCTGACCACAACACCTTCGAGGCCGATCTTGCACAAGAGACCATCGCCCGCACTTCCCTCTCCTGCCTTGCTCCAGGAGCGCTCGTGAATTTGGAGCTACCCACTCCTGCTGGCACGCCGCTCGGAGGACACGTCGTTCAGGGCCACGTTGATGGCACAGGCAGGTTGGTCCTATTCGAGCTGACGGCTCCAGGTAGAGAGGATCGTTGGTTAGAGATCGAGATTCCGCAGAGCCTCACGCGCTATGTGGTTGAGAAAGGTTCCATCACTGTGGAAGGTATCAGCCTGACTGTGGCTGCCATCGCCGGAACTCACGTCACGATTGCCATCATTCCACATACGTATCAGGCGACCAACCTGCGAACGTTAAAGCCAGGCGATCCGGTCAACGTAGAAGTGGACGTGCTGGCACGTTATGCAGAGAAGCAGCGGCGAACGGCACGAAGCTGGACTGTCGAGGAGCTGGTCAGCCGAGGATTCTGACTCGCGCGCACTCGACGCGACGAATTACTTTTCCAGGTAATACTGCACTGAAGTCACGACTCGTACGGTCTTCATCACGCTGCTGTCCGCCATGTAGTTATAACCGCCATCCCCCACCTCTCCCGTTCCTCCTGACGGATCGCCAGGTGAAATTGAAAATACTCCCTGGTTCGCTTGGCGAATGGAGCGCACTTTGCCGCCAGAGTCCGATGCGAAGCGATCAGCAGCAGCGCGTGCGTTGCGTGTGGCTTCGGTGACCATGTCTTGAATCCCTTGAATCGTCGCACCATTCCTGCGACTCTAGACGCATATGGAAAGCCTTGACGGTCATAAGCAGCCGCGGCCAGTGTCGGACTCCATGTCGGAGATGGCCGAAGTGGTACTCCCCAACGATGCGAATCCTCTGAACAATCTTCTCGGCGGCAGGCTCATGCACTTTATCGACATCGCCGGCGCAATGGCGGCACACCGACACAGCCGCAGCTACGTTGTTACGGCTTCCATGGACCACATCGACTTCCTAGCTCCTGTGCATGTCGGCGACTTGCTCATTCTGCGCTCGTCGGTGAACCGGGCCTTTCATACTTCGATGGAAGTAGGCGTGAAATGTTGGGTAGAGAATTACATTGCCGGAACACGACGGCATATCGCGTCGGCTTACCTCACGTTTGTCGCGGTCGATAATCGCGGATGCCGCTTACCTGTCCCACCAGTCGTCCCTGAGACGGAAGAGGAGAAGCGGCGCTTTGAGGACGCGGGCCGACGCCGCGAATTGCGTAAGAAGGAGCAGGAGCGCAAAAATGCTAATCAGCTCGCTCGGGGATAGGCTGGTTTTAGCGTGAGGTTACCCCTGCGACCTGGGCAAATCCCCAGCATCCGATGTGTTAGGCTTTTCCATGGACCTCTACGCCTAGGGGCATCGTCTCTAGTGCAGTGAATTTGTGTCCCCGCCTCTGCCCAACGGGCCAAAGGAACAAAGCTTTTGATCGGACTTCTCATCTCCAAGGTTATCGGGACTAAGACTGAGCGCGAGCTGAAGCGCCTGTGGCCCATTGTTGCGCAGGTTAACGCACTGGAGCCCGCGATGCAGAAGCTCTCGGATGCCGAGCTTCGGGCCAAGACCGAGGAATTCCGCCAGCGCGTCAAAGAGTCGATACAACGGTCCGCGCCAAACGATGCAGATGAGCAGCCGGTCGAGCCGACATCCACCAAGGCCAAGCGCGATCCAATCCTGGAAGAGGCGTTGAACGAGGTTCTTCCCGAAGCCTTTGCCGTAGTCCGCGAGGCTGGAAGGCGCGTGCTGAACATGCGGCACTTCGACGTCCAGTTAATCGGCGGCACCGTCCTGCATCAGGGCAAGATCGCTGAGATGAAGACCGGCGAAGGTAAAACTCTCGTCGCTACGCTTCCGGTCTATCTGAACGCGCTCGCCGGGCGTGGAGTTCACGTAGTCACCGTGAACGACTACCTCGCCAAGCGCGACTCGGAGTGGATGGGCAAGCTATACACCTCCCTAGGGCTCTCGGTGGGCGTTATCGTCCACGACCTCGATGACAACGAGCGGCGCCAAGCGTATGCCGCCGACATCACCTACGGCACCAACAACGAGTTCGGCTTCGACTACCTGCGCGACAACATGAAGTTCGATCTGAAGGACTGCGTGCAACGTGGGCATCACTTCGCCATCGTCGACGAAGTGGATTCGATCCTCATCGACGAAGCGCGTACGCCTCTGATCATCGCTGGACAGAGCGAGGAATCGACGGACAAGTACTACAAGGTGAATCGAATTATTCCTGCTTTGGAAAAGGGTGAGGAGATTCAGAAGAGCCTCGAAGAAACGATCTTTACCGGCGATTACGCCGTCGACGAGAAACACCGGACGATTACCGTTACGGAACAGGGCTGGGAGAAGGTTGAGAAGATGCTCGGCATCGGCAACATCGCGGATCCCGAGAACTGGGGCTGGAAGCATCATGTCGAAACCGCCATCAAGGCGCACGTGCTCTACCGGCGCGATACGGAATATGTAATCAAAGACGGCGAAGTCATCATTGTCGACGAATTTACCGGACGCATGATGCCCGGGCGCCGCTGGTCCGATGGACTGCACCAGGCGGTTGAAGCCAAAGAAAACGTCAAAATCGAGCGCGAGAACCAGACGCTCGCGACCATCTCCTTCCAGAACTACTTCCGCATGTATACGAAGCTGGCCGGCATGACGGGCACGGCGGAGACCGAAGCAGCCGAGTTCGAGAAGATCTACAAGCTCGAGATCGTTGTAATCCCTACCAACAAACCGCTCCTGCGCTTGGAAAATCCCGACGTCGTGTATCGCACGGAGAAAGAAAAGTATTTCGCGGTTGCCGATGATATCCAGAAGGTAAATGCTGAGCAGCGTCCGGTGCTGGTGGGAACCACATCGATTGAGAAGTCGGAGAGGCTTTCGGAACTACTCAAGAAAAAGGGCGTGAAGCACGTTGTGCTTAATGCTAAATACCACGAGCGGGAAGCCGAGATTGTTGCTCAGGCAGGACGAATCGGATCCGTGACGATCGCCACCAACATGGCCGGCCGTGGTACTGACATTTTGCTCGGAGGCAACGCGGAGTTTCTTGCCAAACAGGAGCTACTAAAGAGGGGCCTGGCGCGTTCAGTTGGAGCAGCCGAAGGAGAGTTGGCACCGATTGCTGCCAACGCCAACCTTACGCGCTTCTACTATCAGGGGGCTGAGTACGAGGTTGAAATTCAGCACTGGCAGGAAGCACTGGCGCGGCATGAACGCGACATTCAGGCGGAGCACGAGAAAGTCATTGCCGTGAGCGGACTGCACATTCTAGGTACTGAGCGGCACGAATCGCGGCGTATCGATAACCAGTTACGCGGACGTGCTGGCCGCCAGGGCGATCCTGGCTCCTCCCGCTTTTATCTTTCACTCGAAGACGACTTGATGCGCATCTTCGCCAAGGAGTGGGTCTCGAACCTGCTTCAACGACTGGGAATGGAAGAGGGTGTGCCGATCGAATCCAAACTCATCTCGCGGCGCATAGAGGCAGCACAAAAAGCAGTAGAAGGCCAGAACTTCGAGTCACGCAAACACCTGCTCGAATACGACGACGTGATGAACAAGCAGCGCGAGGCCGTGTATGGTCTTCGCCATCAGTTGCTCGAGGGAATCGACCAGAAAGATCTGATCCTTGAAGACTATGTCTCGAGCATCGTCGGTGACCTGCTAGACCAATACGCGCGGCGTGAGCAGCACGCGGAGCAATGGGACACCACGGCGCTGAAACAGCAAGTGTTCACGCGCTTTGGCGTGGATCTTGCCACAGAAGGCGTCGATCCCGACAAGTTGAATCGTTCCGAATTGGGCGATGCGATCTTCGAAAAGCTCAAACAGCGCTATGAAGCCAAGGAGAAACTGATCGGCTCTGAGGCCATGCGCTATCACGAGCGCATGATCATGTTGAGCGTGCTCGATGGCCAGTGGAAAGACCATCTGCTCAGCATGGACCACCTCAAAGAAGGTATCGGCCTGCGTGGATATGGGCAGCACGATCCTTTGGTTGAATATAAGCGCGAGTCCTTCGAGATGTTCGAAGCGATGATGCAGCGCTTCCAGGAAGAGACGGTCCGTTATCTGTATCTCTTGCAGGTGATCGAATCGGGCCCGCCGCCGAGCGCTGGCGATGACGGCCTCACCATGGACGGAGTACCGTTTGATCCGAGGCGCCCGGTTAGTCCGCCTCCAAGCGGAAATGGGAACCGGCATCGCACAGCAACGTCGATGGACGACATGGAGCGAGAGTTCAAGCGCAAGAAAGAACGCGAGCTCCAGCAGGCACGCATGGCCGGCGGTGGTGAGCAGCTAGTTCAGCAACGACGCGTCGGAGAAAAGGTCGGGCGTAACGATCTCTGCCCTTGTGGATCGGGGAAAAAGTACAAGAAGTGTTGTGGTGCCTAACGCGCCCCCCACTTATTCCGGCAGCGGCATAGGACCGTGATTGAGTAGGCTCAAGAAGCGCGGATCCTTGCGGAAGCCTACGAACTCCTGATCCTTCTGGAAGTTCTCTGCAACCTTAAATCCTTCCTCCATCGCCTTCTTTAGGTACAGCAAACATCGGTCGGCATCCCCGCGTCCGGCGAACATCTTTGCCATCACATAGGAATAACGGGCGCGATCTTCCGGAGACGACATGTGCGCAGTGATCCCAGCCTGGGAGTGGCGCTCAAAGATTTCCGGATCCAGCGACAGCGCAGTCGCGTATTCCTGGCTTGCTTTGTCGTATTTTTTTGTAGCGAAATACGCAGTACCAAGGTTGCTATGGAAGCTGGCCGACTCCGGATTCAAAACGATCGCTTTGCGATAAAGCTTGATGGACTTGCCGTAGTTGCGCGTGTTGTAGTGGACCACTCCCAGATTGTTCGTGGCCTCGGGGTAGTGCGGATTGCCCTTAATCGCGCGCTCAAACATATGCTTCGCTTCGTTGAAGTGCAGCATCTGGAGCTGCGCAATCCCCTGTTTGTTGTAGAGCTGAGACGGGGAAGAACTCTTATGGATCGCCGCGTCGTAGTAGTCGATTGCGTCAGCATAGTACTTTTCGGCACGTAGGATGTCGCCACGCTGCTCGAGCTGAGCCTCAGTTGCGCTGGGTGACGGTGGTTCTATACGGCGCAATGCTGTTGGAGTCGTCATCGTAACTGACGAACTATCATTTAGAGGAATCTGAGTTTGCGCTGAGCAACAAGCGGCAGCGGTGAGTGCGAACGCGAAAGCGAACTGTGCACGAGACATCGTTGGCCTCCCAGGTCACTTCCGTCGCGGGTTCTACCTTGGTGCAGGCGGGGACGGCGAACTCGGCGGCGAATTTTGGTCCTTATTATCCCCCTTAATTGCCCCAAAAAGCTTCCCAAAAAAGCCCTTTTTCTTCTTCTCGTCCTCGGTACTTTGGGCCGTCTGGGACGACTGTACTACTGGTGGGGACGAAAGTGGCTGGGCTGCCTGCTGAGTAGGATTAGACACCGGAGGTGGCGCACTCGGATGTGGCCCTACCCCGAAGATCTTCTGGAAGAAATTTCGCTGGTCGCCGGCGGTCATTTCGCAGTTCTGGTTGGGCTCGGTGCCGACAATGAAGGCTGCATTGTAATCGTTTGGACAGACGGGGGTGGCTAGGTAATTCGTTACTTTATCGAGCCTTACATCAACCACTCCCGCAGGAGGATTAAACGGGCCAACCCCGTCCTTGTACTGCGGAAGGGCGGTTGCGCGCTTCATGAACTGTGCCCAGATTGGCGCGGCCGTTTTTGAGCCTTCCAGCTTCAGATCGCTGTAATCGTCATAGCCAACCCAAACAATGCACAACAAATTCGTGGTATAGCCGGCGAACCAAGCGTCGTGTGACGTACCGGTCTTTCCGGCCGCGGGGGCGGTGAAGCCGTCACGGCCGCGAACTGCGGCAGCAGTACCGTAGTTGAGCACACCTTCCATCATCGTGGTGGTTACATAGGCCACGCGTGGATCGAGCACCTGACGACTATCCGTAGTGAAGTCCTGCAGGATGTCACCTTTCGCATCCCGAACCGAGGAGACGAAGATGGGAGAGATGCGCGTGCCGTTATTAGCGAAAATCGTGTATGCCCCAGCCATATCCATCGGCGTGGCATCGTAGGAGCCGATAGCCATCGCCGGTGTCGCGCGGACCGATTTGATTCCTGCCGAACGGGCAAGAGCGACAACCTTGTCGTAGCCGATCATCTCCGCAACTTTTATGGTCGCGTTGTTCAGCGAATGCGCGAGGGCGAAGCTGGCGCTTACGGGCCCGTAGTACTTGTCTTCAAAATTCTTGGGTGTATAGACCTTGTCTTCATATTGGAAGACGGTCGGTGAATCGTCGACGATGGTGGCCGGAGTGAAGACAGGCTGTCCTCCACTGAGCGCGGTGTTGACGGCTGTCGCGAAGACGAAGGGCTTGAAGATAGATCCCGTCGGACGACTCGCCACAGAGTGATTCAACTGGCTCATGCCGTAATTGCGTCCACCGGAAAGCGCGAGCACGGCTCCGGTATGGGGATCGATGCACACCAACGCGACTTGAGCGTCGGGTCCTGGCCGGACGGTGGTGACTATCTTCGCGTTCTTGCCCTTCCCTTCTCGAACTTTTTTCGTGCGCTGCTTGCGGACCAATTCGTCCACCTGCTTCATGCCAATATCAATGGCCTCAGCTGCAGCGTGTTGCAGATCCAGATCAAGCGTGGTGTAAATGCGGTAACCGTTTCCGTTCAGTTCAGTATCTTTGTACTGCGAGAGCAGCGACTCGCGAACCATGTCGACGAAGTAAGGCGCGTCGCTAGCTTCCACGTTTGGAGGAGCCAGCTTCAGTGGCGCAGCCTTGGCGGCATCTGCCTGTGCTTGAGAGATCACTTCATTGTCGACCATCGCCTGCAGCACGATGTTGCGACGCTCCACAGCACGGTCAGGGTGACGATATGGCGAGAAGTAAGTTGGGCCATTGACGATCCCAGCCAGCAGCGCCGCTTCGTGAAGAGTGAGGTCCCCGATATCTTTCCCGAAATAGGCTTGGGACGCTTCGCCGAATCCTTTGATGGTGAAGGACCCGCGCTGGCCCATGTCCACTTGATTAACGTAGAGCTCGAGAATCTGCTTCTTGGTGAGACGCTGCTCCAGCTCGGTGGCAATCAGCATCTCCGTCAACTTGCGCTTTATCGTTTGTTGGGGCGTTAGGAAGAAGCCGCGCGCCAATTGCATGGTCAGCGTCGATCCGCCCTGCTTGTGCCGGGAACGCAGATCGATCAAGACTGCTTCGATAAAGCGTAGGTAGTTAACACCACCATGCTGGAAGAACCTGCGATCCTCGATGGAGAGGATCGCGTTCACCAGAATGGACGGCATATCCTCGTAGGTGATGAGCCGGCGCTTGGATCGGTTCTCGCGATCGAACAGGCCGGTAACGAGCTGAGGCTCAAGTTCGTAAGCGTCAAGCCCGCCGCCATTCTTCTGCGTGATGCGATCTATCTTGCCGTCGCTGACATGAATGGTCGCGGATTCAGGCGTGTGATACGACTCCGGGCCAGGGTTTACCTCGATATAAGAAGCGCCCTCCTTGTAGGTGCCTACACGCGAGCCGTTGCGGTCGCTCTCTTCAGTGTACCCAGCGCGGCGAAGGTCGACGGCAATGCTGCTGACCTTGAGCGCCTCGCCTACCTTTACCGTCTCAGCGGCAGCGTAGATCTTCGCCGAGTTGGCAAAGATCGGTCCACTCAGGCGCTTATCAATGATTTTCTGATATTTGACGTAGTAGTACGCGAAGACGCCAAACAGAACGGTGCACACGACGATAAATGCCGCTACCGACGCCTTGACTATCGGGTGCGAAAGACGAGCGTGAATGCCTGTCCCGCGGGGGATTTTTAGCTTGATGGCCAATGTAAAGAAAACTTCTACCTACATAGATTAGACGAAAGCTGGCCGATGATGGCTATGGAGAACCGGCTATGTTCCATTAGACGCAAAACAAAGCTACTTAGCTGCCCCTAGGGAATTACACGGTTAGGGATCGGATCAATCTTCGTTCCGTTCTTGGCTGCGGGATGGAAGTCCATGTCGAAAGGACGAATCATGGCATCAACATGAACCGTATAGTTCACGCCGATGATGCAGTCTCCTCCACCCTTCGCAATCGAGACAAGTTCCGGATTCACCGGTACTCCGATCTCGGCGATCTGTTTCTTCACCTCGCCGCGAATCGCGTTTTCGTCCAGCGGAGAGTACTCGTTGTTACGCGAGATGCTCTGCAGCTCCTCCTGGAACTGATATGCCTGAATATATGGCGGCATCATCTTCCATAGCAGGTAGACGACCGCGACTACAACAAAGACGCCGAAGAGCGATTTGAGTCTCGCCATTGCTTAGAAATCAGAGAGCCAGAGCCTGATTTATTGCGTAATTTGCCGCAATTTTTCAGTAATTTCGCTCATGCTAGCATCCACGGATTGGCGTGTCGAGCGTTGTACCAGCTCAACTTTCCCCTCGGAAACCTTCTTGCCAACATTAACTCGATATGGGATTCCCACCAGGTCAGCATCCTTGAACTTTACCCCGGCCCGGTCCTCCCGATCGTCAAGCAACACGTCAAATCCTGCAGCGGCGAGCTTGGCAGAAACCTCTTCCCCCGCGCCGCGAATGATTGAATCACTGACATTGGTCGGCGTCACCACCACGTCGAAAGGAGCAATCCTGCGGGGAAGCCAGAATCCATCGTTGTCATTGCTCTGCTCGATCGCCGAGGTAAGAATCCGTTCTATGCCAATGCCGTAACTGCCCATGATCGGCGCAACCTCCTTCCCAGCCTGATCGAGCACTCGCGCACCCATCGACTCGGAATACTTGTAGCCAAGCTTGAAGATATGTCCAATCTCGACGGCTTTTGCCACTACGATCGGCGTTCCGCAGTTCGGACAGGCTTCGCCGGGCTCCACGTTTCGCACGTCTGCGTATTGTTTTACCGCGAAATCACGACCGGGAGTTACGTTACGCAGGTGATAGTCCTCTTTGTTAGCTCCTGCAACGAGGTTGGTGCGGCCCTCGAGGGCCTTATCAACGACCAATTCCAAGCCATTGACGCCGATAGGACCTAGGTATCCCGCAGGCGATTTGAAGGCGCTCTCGATCTCTTCCGCATGCATTGGGCGCACTTCGCGCGCTCCAAGCACGGCGAGAAGTTTGGCTTCGTTCAGCATGTGGTCACCGCGCACGAATACCGCGACCGGACGATCCGCCTTCTTGCCGTCCTTATCGTCCCATGTACCAACCAGAGCCAGCGTTTTAATCTTCTGTTTGGGAGACACGCCTAAATACCTGGCGACCTCTTCGATGGTCTTCATTCCGGGCGTGTGGACCAATTCGGGAGAGCCGTTGCCCGAGGCCTTCAGATCTTCCACGGGATCGAGCTTCGACGTAGCTTTCTCCAGGTTCGCTGCATAACCACACTTCGGACAGCTCGCGACCATGTCTTCGCCGGCATCGGTGTAGACCATGAATTCGTGCGACTGTGATCCACCCATTGCCCCAGAATGCGCCTCTACGACCACGAATTTCAGCCCGCAGCGGGTGAAGATCGCGCTGTACGTGTCGTAGTGTTTCCGATAGGACAGATCGAGCCCACTCGCGTCGATGTCGAAGGAGTAGGCATCCTTCATGATGAACTGACGCACGCGCAACAATCCCGATTTAGGACGAGGCTCGTCGCGAAACTTCGTCTGAATCTGGTACCAGATTTGAGGAAGTTGCTTGTAGCTGCGCAGTTCCTTGCGGGCGATTTCGGTCATGACCTCTTCGTGCGTCATGCCCAGGCAAAGATCGCGTCCACCGCGGTCTTTCAGGCGGAACATGTTGTCGCCCATTACTGACCAGCGTCCGCTCGATTCCCACAACTCGCGCGGATGCAGCGCCGGCAGAAGGAATTCCTGTCCGATTTTGTCCATCTCATCGCGAACGATGGAGATGATCTTGTTGACCGAGCGCTGTCCCAGAAAAAGATAGGAATAAATACCGGAGGCGAGCTGGCGAATGTATCCAGCGCGAACGAGAAATTTGTGGCTGGCGACCTCGGCCTCGGCAGGCGCTTCGCGCAGCGTGGGAATAAACAGTTGAGACCAGCGATGCATGTGGCTCCGTGAGCTGTAAGGTAAAAGATTTATTGTAGCGAAGGAATACGATTCAACGTGGTTCCGGCCGCCCTCGACCGGGTGTTTGCAGAACCGGCGTCGGTAGCGGCTGCGTGCGTTCCTAGTCGGCTATTTCGCGAGCTTGCCCAAAATCTGCTTGGCCAATTTCAGCGCTTCCCCGAAGTGCTTCTGGTATTCGGTGAACTGCCTATTCAACTCTAGCGACTGATCGGGCGCGAGCCCGGCGTGGAAGAGCATGTCACGGACTTTGACGGGATTGGGAAGTAGGGTTTCGTCGTTCAAGTCTTCCAGTGCCTGGCGCGGATCGGGGGCAGACATGGTTCTTTCCTTTTCTTGTGCTTGCGAATTGTGCGCATTCACCCACCCGCTACTGCGGGCGGTACTGACCTAAATCGACTCTGTTCCCCAAAGATCGTGCAGATGCAGGACGCCCAACAGACGCGAATCCTCTGCGGTGATAACTAAGGAGGTAATCTTGCGTTCTTCCATCAGATTCAAGGCAGTCATCGCGAAAGTGGATGCAGGCACGGTAACCGGGGTACGCGTCATGCATTCGCCCGCCTTCAGGTCCATCGCATCCTTACCACGGTGCTCCAGCAATCGTCGCAAATCGCCATCACTGATCACACCTAGCAACTTCCCATTTTGGGCGACTGTGGTCATGCCCAGCTTCTTGCGTGACATTTCGTAGATTACCTCATGCATGGAGGTGTCAGGAGCAACGCGCGGGAGGGCGTCGCCGGCGTGCATCAGCTCGGAGACGCGCATCAGTTGCTTGCCCAGCTTCCCACCCGGATGCAATTCGGCGAAGTCTTCTTCTTTGAATCCGCGCTTTTCCGCCAGTGCGACGGCGACAGCGTCCCCCAGAGCAAGCATCGTCGTCGTGCTGGCCGTAGGAGCGAGTCCAAGATTGCATCCTTCGCGGGGGACGGAACAATCGAGTACTACATCCGAAGCCTGTGCCAGCGTTGACTGCAAATCGCAGGTGAAGCAGATGAGGGCGTCGCCGATCCGTTTGATCTTGGCGAGCAATTTAAGCAACTCTTCGGTCTCGCCGCTGGAAGAGAGCGCGATAACTACGTCTCCGGTGGCGACCATCCCAAGATCTCCGTGTAGAGCCTCCGCCGGGTGCATGAAGAGCGATGGAGTGCCGGTGGAGCTGAGTGTCGCCGCGATTTTTTGCGCGATGATTCCACTCTTACCCATTCCAGTGACTACAACGCGAGCTGTGCATCGATGCAGCAGATCCACTGCCCGCTCAAAGCTCTCCTTCATAGGACCAGCGAGGCGCTCGGCCAGGGCCACGAGCGCTTCCGCTTCAATGCGGACTACGTTTTCCCCAGTAGAGGACATGGATGGTGAGATGGTAACAAAGCTATAGGGATTCCTTCGCTGCGCTCGGAATGACAAGAACGTAAGGTGGCGTTACTCCCACTCAATCGTTCCCGGCGGCTTTGAAGTAATGTCGTACACCACACGGTTAATTCCACGAACTTCGTTCACGATGCGGCTCGAGATCGTGCGCAGCACTTCGTAGGGCAGCGGGACCCAATCAGCAGTCATGCCATCCTCAGAATGAACAGCGCGGATCGCGCACGTGTACGCGTAGGTGCGATAGTCGCCCATCACTCCCACCGACATCACCGGGAGCAGCACGGCAAACGATTGCCAGATCTGATTGTAGAGTCCGGCCGACTTGATTTCAGACACCACGATGTCGTCTGCATCCTGAAGCAGCTTCACACGCTCAGGAGTGACTTCCCCGAGAATGCGCACGGCGAGTCCCGGACCGGGAAACGGCTGACGCTGAAGGATCTCCTCCGGCATACGCAGATCGCGTCCGATGCGGCGCACTTCGTCTTTGAAAAGATCTTTGAGAGGCTCGATCAGCTTCAGATTCATCTTCTCCGGCAGTCCGCCGACGTTGTGATGAGTCTTGATCGTTTGCGACGGACCGCGAACCGAGCGGGACTCGATTACATCGGGGTACAACGTTCCTTGCACCAGGAACTCCGCTTTTTTCGCACCGCGGCCGTTCGAAGCCTTCTCCTGCTGATGTCTTCGAATCAACTTTTCGGCCTCATCGTCGAAGACCGCGATGAATTCGTTGCCGATGATCTTGCGCTTCTTCTCGGGATCGGTAACTCCGGCGAGCTTCGACAAGAACCGATCACTGGCATCGACCGCCACGAGATTCATGCCCAATCTGTCGCGAAGGTTGGCTTGAACCTTCTGAAACTCATCTTTGCGCAGTACGCCGTTGTTAACGAAGACGCACGTGAGTCGATCGCCAATGGCGCGGTGCACCAGGACTGCAGCAACGGAGGAATCGACGCCGCCTGACAGCGCGCAGATTGCGTGTCCATCGCCTACGGTCTCCTTGATAGAAGCCACGGTTTCATCGATAAATCGTTGTGGGGTCCAGTTGGGCTCGGCATGGCAAATGTCGAAGACGAAATTGCGCAGCAGATCGGTACCGAGTTTGGTGTGATGGACTTCAGGATGGAACTGTACCGCCCACGTCTTCCGTTGCGGATTCTCGATTGCTGCTAGTGCGCTGGAACTTTTCGCTACGACTCGGAAGCCCGATGGCAGTTCGCGCGCTTCATCTCCGTGCGACATCCATACCGAAAGCGATGCCGGCAAATTGCGAAAGAGCGAAGACTCAGGTTCGAGGACCTCGACCTGCGCATGTCCATACTCGCGCTTCGGGCCGGGAACAACCTTTCCCCCGAGCTTATGAGTGATGAAATGGAGTCCGTAACAAATGCCCAAAACGGGAAGGCCGAGCGAGAGCACGCGCTCGTCCGCCGGCGGAGCATCATCGTCATAAACCGAGCATGGCCCGCCCGAAAGAATGATTCCCGCAGGGCGATAGCTTTGGATTTCATCAAGCGTGGCCGTGCAAGGAAGAACGACAGAGAAGACGCGCTGTTCGCGAATTCTGCGCGCGATAAGCTGCGTGTACTGCGAGCCAAAGTCGAGAATGACAATGGACTGGGGTTCCATGATTGAGTGTCGCAGAACCTGGACTTCTATTCAACCTACGCGGGAGAGGCGAACACGAAGGGCGCGAGGATAAAGAAAAGGTCACGAAGAAAATTGAGAGCACTGCTGCATTCCTACCGCAGTCTTTGTGACCTTATTGTGTTGCCTTCCTGCCCTTCGTGTTCGCCTTTCTGGTTCAATCGTAACGTAACGCCTGAACGGGATCGAGGCGAGCCGCGCGCGCTGCAGGATACAGCCCGGCAACTAAACTCACCACCAGCGAAAATCCAATTGCACCCAAGACCAGCCACAGCGGCACTAACCACACATCGTCTGGAGTGAACTGTTGCTGGCGCTGCATATAGACGCGAGTGCCAAAGTTAATAACGCGGCCGATGATCCATCCAAGCAATACCCCGAGCGTTCCCCCGAAAATGCCCATAGCGCCAGCTTCTGCGAAGAAGAGCTTCTGCACATCGCCGTCGCTGGCTCCAATTGCCTTCATGATGCCAATCTCGCGGCGGCGCTCGAGGATCGACATCACCAGCGTGTTGATGATCCCCAGCGACGCGACGGCTAGTGCGAGGCTGCCGAAGATACCGAGGAACATGTCAAGGATGGCAAAGAACTTCCGCAGGCTGCGGGTAGCATCGAGCAGCGAAAACGTGTTGTAGCCGAGCTGCTTAATCTTGTCTTCCACTGGTTCCACTTGGGCAGACCGGCCCACTCGCACGATCAGCGCCTGATAACTGTTCGAGACGGGATCGCGATCGCCCGCCAGGCGAACCTGCGTCATCTGCATCGGCTCAAGTTGCTGCGCGAAGGAGACGGGAACATAAGCCCCGGCGCTGCCCGCGCCACGTATTCCGGCATCGGCCTTCGACTCAACCAGTCCAACGACCTTCAGCTTCCGTTCCACTGGCGTCACCGCATAGACACTCAATTCGCTGGCGGGGCCGAATTCAGAAGCGCCGGAGGACGCGGCCTCATTGTCTTTGAGCAAGTGCCGAGAGGCATAACGAAGCACAATGTCTTTGCCGATCAAGTCTTCCGGCTTGTCGCTCAGACTTTTGGCCTCGTCGGCTTGCAGAATTACTTCGGCAGCGTCTGGAGCAGAGAAGTATTTGCCCTTCATGTTGTCGAAAGTCTCGAGTTGCCGGGCCGACATCGGGAGCCCGCTGACCAACTGGTACTCGCGCGTTCTGCCGCGCTCACCGGATTCGTTAGATTCTGGCGAAGCTGATTTCGTTGTGGGCGGCTCCTGCGCCGGAGGATCTTGAACGGTGCTGGCAGAGTCCAGTCTTACTTCCGCAGGAAAGCGAATGTCCGGATAGACCTCGGAGACCTCGGAAAAACTCGCCATCTTCTGGCGTGCTGGCTCATCCAGCGCAGGGGGCGGCCCCTTCCTTCTTTCCATGCGGCCGTTCGGTCCCTGCACACGTCTGCCGGAAGTCACGTAGATACTGTCGAACAATCCTGACTTTGCGAGCCGCGAGGCGGCGAGACGTTGCAGTCCTATGCCCAGCGAAAGCATCGCTACTAGTGATGCCACTCCGACGGAGATGCCAACCGTCGTGAGCGAATTGCGAAGCACCGACTCGCGCAGATTGCGCGTGGCGAGCTCGACCAGGTCGCCGGTCTTCATGCGGGCACCTCGGAGGGATCCTCGACGAGTTTCCCGTCGCGCAGAAAGATGAAGCGCGAAGCGTATCGCTCTGCCAGAGAACGCTCATGCGTGACCATCAACACGGTCGTGCCCTCGCCATGGATGGTGTGAATCAAATCCATGATTTCGCTTCCCGTGCGGCTATCGAGGTTGCCGGTGGGTTCATCTGCGAGCAACAACTGTGGAGAATTCACCAGCGCTCGCGCTAAGGAAGCTCGCTGCTGCTCGCCTCCAGAAAGTTCTGAGGGACGATGGTCCAGGCGGTGGCCAAGTCCCACACGCTCGAGAGCAGTCCGCGCGCGACTCAGGCGTTGCTCGCGGGGCACTTCAGCAAAGCGCATGGGGAGTTCCACATTCTCCAGCACAGTCATCGCGGCGACGAGATTGAATGCTTGGAAGACCATGCCAACCGTGCTGCGGCGATAGCGAGCGAGTTCCTCTCGAGACATCCGAGCAAGATCGCGCCCGGCAACTGCAACTGAACCTGTTGTTGGAGTGTCGAGTCCGGCGATGAGGTTCAGCAAGGAAGACTTGCCTGATCCGGAAGTACCCAGCAATGCGACGAACTCCCCTGCCGCGATCGAGAAGCTCACGTCGTTTACTGCGCGAATCTCTGATTCGCCCATGCGGTAGTTGCGGGAGAGCTTCTGCGCCTGGATGTCGGCGCCTGTCTTATTTTCTGTCGGCATCAAGATTTATGACTGCTGGCGAACCTTGTTATTACGCCCGCGCGAGCGCAGAAGTTGCAAGCGGCAGTTATGGTGCAGCCACAGAGAATCATGGTGAGAGCTCTCGTTTAGTAACCCGATTCTGCCTGTTGACTTTGCAATTAGCAGCGAATTATTCTGTGCTTACACGGGAAAGGAGGGCGATCCAACATATATGAAAAGTTCTGATGGTAGTAGTAATAAACGTGAGGTGGCTGAGGCTTAGGGCGTTCAGCTCTAAAGACCTGGCGAACTCCGCTACACATTGGAGGTTTGCAGAGGCCATTCGCATAGAGTGACCGCCTCAAGCCAATCCCAACAGCTTACCGGCGACCCGCTGCGGTGAATAACCCGCGCGGGTCGTGTCGTTTTGGGACGAATCTTTTTCCTGCTTCCGTACACTGCAAAATCGATTTTTCCTAGCGTTTGCAACCACATCCGTAGTTATCGAAGTAACCGGTATTCTGGCCGTCACGGGCTCGTAATTAGCCGGATTCAAGAGCGATCGAAATCGTCCGGATAAACTAAACCCTTTTAGCTGAATCACTTACGGCATCTACGATTGGCCATAGCGGATTTTACCCTCTCTCCCACTAAAGTCGACGTTACCTGAGCGTACCCTCGCGTTACGTTGACCCCTTCATAGGGCCGTCATAATCTCGCCACATCACACCCGAAGTACATAGTCCTTTCGGCACCTTCTCGGTACCAGAATGGGAATGTTGGCGGGTTGGATAGTCCGGCAGGGCGACTGGAAAGAAGATTTCCTACGCTGACTCCCCACTGTGGATTTCGGCCCTTGAAATTTGCACTTGTTTTTCCCCTAAATCCACGCGACGAAGTCGAGTGGCAACAGGGACTTCAAGAGGAGAAAGAAAATCATGAAACGCATGACACTGGCGATCTTCGCAGCCCTGTTGATGGCATCGACATCCTTCGCTGCGACACAGGCCGCAAATACCAACACCGTTGCACCGACACTTCAAATTTCGGCGACGATACAAAAAGCGGTATCACTGACGCTCGCGACCGGCACGACCGGTGGCGTGACTCACTGCGCCGTTGTTGCCACTGGCGCCGCACCGGACTACACAATGAACTTCGGCACAGTGGACGCCCTCGGCATCAATGGCGGCAACTGCAGTAAGTTCAATCCTGCGACTCCAGGCGTTACCGACGCGATCTACTGGACCGACTATCAAGTGACGCCAGTATTCACGTCGCACACCGCTGTCTCGGGCACGACCGTCACGGCGCAAGTGACCACGGATTTCGCTGCTCCACACAACATCTTTGTGGTCCGCGACACTGCTAACTCGAACACTGTGCCAGCCGGAGTAGGCAGCTTTTCGGCAATGGGCACAAGCTCAGCAGACACGATTGGTGCAGCCGGTGTCGCCAGCGGAACTGCGTTGACCCGCTTCATCGGTGTGGGCGTAAAGCCCGATAACGGTGCGACCGTGTTACAGGGCGCGCAGACCGCAACCGTGACGTTCACCTTAACTGTTCAGTAAGGCATGGGGTTCCCGGTTCCCCAAAAACCGGAACCACTAAAATGCCAGCAACGTTTCATGATCACGAGAACGCCACGCACGCACCTGCCAGAGAGATCGGTAGGGAGCGGCGTGGCTTTTCTTTTAGCTGGCTTCTTGCCGTAATTCTCACTTTCGCGCTCACGCCTTCCATGTGGGCGGCTGCCAAACTTAAGCTCGCATCTTCCGGTACCGGTTTTACGGTTGCGGGCGCATCCCCAACATATACAGCCTCATTTGGGACCATGAACGCGCTCGCGTTTGGCACACCGGCTACAAACGTGACTGCAACAGCTTTGTCGAACGGTGCGCTCTATTTCACGACATTGAACGTTAGTGTTCAGGCCATAGGCGGCGGGAACACTGGGGTTGTCAAGGCGTACGTCAGCACTAATTTCCTCGGCAACGCCTCCTCCGCAATGATTGTGTATGGGTGTGCGGCTCCGTCGGCTTGCACAAGCGCCGGTCAATTTTCCGCATTGGGAACTTCACAAGCCGGCGCAACAACTCTGGCATCGGGACTGAACAGCGGTTCTCCTTCTGCCAATGCAGGCCTGGCGATCTTCCTCCCAGATAACAACGGCGCGACGGCATTCACTGGGTTGTCGGCGTTGGGTTGCACGGTAACTTTCGATCTTTATCTCAACGGAAGTACTACCTCAACCGATACGGTTACGCTGGCCCTCCTAAACGAGACCGTGCAGAGCGCTGTACAGCTCACGGTGGGCAGCGCCGCTGGTGGTCTAGCGATTGGCAATTCTGGCGGCCCATTAGTCGACCCGTTCTCCATGAGTTTTGGGAACGTAAACGCTCTTGGTATCGGGCCGGGCGCCGGGCTGACTACAGTGGCCCAGGCGGGTGGGATCATCTACAAAACACCCTACAACGTCTTGCCGGTTTTTACCGATATGAGTCAGACGAGCGCGAGCGTGAAAGCATGCGTGAGTACTACGTTCACGCACTCCCTGGTCCTTTCGTTAAACGATTCCGCGACCGGCTCCGCGGGTTCCTTTTCCAATATCTCTACAAATTGCGGTGCGGCCACATCGCTGACTACCACGGCTGGGAATCGCTCGACGGTTGCAAGATACCTGGGCCTTTTTGTCTCGAACGTGAACGGTGCCACGGCCTTCACTGGACTCGATAACGCAACCCTTACTTATACCCTGACGGTGCCATAGTAATGAGAACCTCTCCCAAAGTTGCACTCTGCGCCCTCCTCACATTCGCCACAACAATTGTTTCCGCGCAGTCGATCGGATTGGCCCCCGCTCAGATCATCAGCGACTTCAAACCTGGAGTGGCCTTCGAACAAGAATTGAGTGTCGCGAACAACGGTGGTGAAGCCGTCGAGTTGCACGTCCAGATCACAGATTTCTGGTACAACGACAAGAACGAAAAGGTCTTCGGCGCACCCGGAACTTCGCCGCGTTCAGCGGCGAATTGGATTCAGTTCGTTCCCGAGAAGTTCACGGTTCCGGCCGGCAAGTCGCAAAAGATGAAGGCGATCATTACGCCTCCTGCGGATGCTCGCGGCGGATACTACGCCGTCCTGTTTGTGGAATCGAAACCGGTACTCACCAACAAGCAGACTGAAGACGGTAAGCGCGTCTTTACCAACATGAGGCTTGGTTGCCTCGTTTTGCTCACCGCTAAGAACAGTGAAGCTTTCAACGTGAGCGTGAACGAATTGAAACTCATCCCGCCCAGCAATAATCAGGCACTCACCTTGACATTCGTAGTCGACAACGAGAGCAATACACATGTCTTTCCGCAGGCGCGATTGGCGATTTTGAATCCTGATCACAAGCTGGTGGCGAAATCAGAGAGTGAACTGAAGCGCTTTCTGCCCGGGCAGAAAGACTCGATGAAAGTTGAATGGAACGGCGACTTGAATCCCGGAGATTACACCGGGGTGCTCTCGCTTGTGTATGGCGGCACTCACGTGGAGACACGGCAGATTGCGTTTACGGTTGCAGCGAGGACAGCAAGTAGCGGCAAATGACGGTTGCAAGGAGGACGCGTAGTACCGCGACAGCAGTGTGCCTGCTGCTCGCTGGGCTATTCGTGTGTGCTCCAAAGTCACTTGCCCTTGAACCGACAGTTCTATCCAGCGTCGATGTGTACTGGCAGTCCACGCGCACGATCGCGGCTCCCGGAGTAACCAGCGTCATTGTCCTCGATGAGGAGATTGCCCACGTCCAGCTTGGCAATGACACCATCGAATTTGCCGGTCTAACACGTGGCGAGACGGTTGCGTTGGCTTATATTGATGGAAAGCCCTTCAGCATTGTTGTTCATGTTATCCCGCATCCATTAAAGGTTGTTCCGCCAAGCCTGCAGCGCCGTGAATCTGAGTTCGCACATGGAGTTGTTGGTTCGGATGTTCAGCTCTCAAGCGTTCAGAACACCTCTCACGTGACGTGGCTCAGCAGCCTGGGATGGTCGCAGCAGGTGGGCGATCATTATCTGGATTTCAGCAGCCAGGTTGAGGACAACACGCAGTTCGGTGGGCACGAGGCTAATCTAAGAACTGCCTCGATCAATTATCGGACTCCACATCTCACGGTAAACGCGATTGATTTCAATCAGAGCCTCAGCGGTTCGTTGGGCGAAGACCGTGTCAATAACTTCTCGACGCCGAGCATCATGCAATTGCGCGGGGGAGCAGTCACACTAGGCAGCGGCAAAAACGAGTTCTCACTTTTTGCTGGCTCAACGATTCCCTACTACTTTCTCTCTTTAAACGCCACGCGCGACGTCGCCGGCTTTAGCTTCCATCGCAGACAGACGAGCAAGCTGAATTTCTTTGGCAGCACGAGTTATGTGAATATCCCGACCACACTAACCACAGGAACCGTTCAACGGCGCGAATACGCGATGCAGAACCTCGGGCTGAGCTACCGGCTTGGGCAGCACTTCCTCGTGGGAGCGCAAGGTGGTGCGAGTAATCGCGGCGGCATGGTTCGCGGAGACCTTTCCTACAGCTCCTTCCGATTTTCCGGGTATGCGAGCGTCATCTCCGCTTCACAAACGTTTCCGTTGAATCAACTGCAATCACTTTTCTCCGGAACCTCTGCAGTAAAGGGCGGGTTGAGTTATCGATGGAACTCGAGATTCACCCAGGGACTCTACGTGGATCACTCGACGATCACTCCTGGACTGATCTATCGCGTACCGGGACGCAATGATTACGTGAGTCCCTCAGCTGCGTTCACCCTCTCGCGAGGAGAGACGCTCAATTTTTCTTACACGTATAGCCGAAACACTGGAGGCTTCACCCCAGCCACCACCACGGGAAATCGTTACGATGTCTCGTTGAACTCTCAGTTGGCGCCAAGGGTAGCTAATACTGCTCAAGTCACAATTGGCTCCGTGCAAGATCCGCTACAGATTAGTTCGCAGGACCAATTCAGTGTTCGCGACTCGCTTAGCATTCCCATCAAGGGAAAATCTCTGCTCCTTGGAGTCGAGCATGATAGGGTGAATCCATCGCTGATTACCAAATTGAACCAAGAATTGAATTTGCTATCACCGCAGTTGCAAGCTCAATTCCTGGCCGATCCCGTGGCATTTGTGGACTCCACGAACTTTCCCCCTGAGGTTAAGGCACTACTGTTGGCCCAGCAGCCGATCGGAACAACGGTTTCGGCCTCCACGACGATCGTATTGAAATCGAAACTTCGGTTCAGTCCAAATGTTTCGGCAACCTATGGATCGAACGGGGCCCTTGCGAACAATTGGACGCAGTCATTCGGCTATTCACTGATCTATCAATTTCGTCCGGACCTGCAATTTCGATCTTCGCTAAACAATGTCCTGCTTTGGGACACACGCCAGAACAGCACGCTACGCACCACGATTCTCTCTGTGGGGTTCCAGAAAACCTTCACTGCGGCTCCGGGAACGCTGCCGTTCCTCCACCGGGGGCGCATCATCGAAGGCCATGTCTTTCGCGATAACAACATCAATGGCGCGTTCAATACCAACGAGCCCGGACTGCCTGGAATAGAAGTGCGGCTCGAAGATGGACAAACAGCAACCACAGACGAGCAAGGTCGATATCGCTTTAGCGGTTTGTCCGCAGACGAACATCAGGTCTCTCTTGATCTCACACAATTCCGGCAGCCTGTCCGTATGACCACTCGGGGAGAACTCACCGCCGACCTGGTCCAGCAGCACATCGTCGTTGAGAACTTCGGAATTCTCGACTTCGCACGCGTAATGGGAAACATATTCAACGATCTGCGCTTCGAAAATCGACGCCAGCCTGATTCGAAAGGCTTGCAGGGAATTGGGCTGATGCTCGAAGGCGGCAAAGAACCGAGAACAATACAGACAATCGCTTCCGGTGATTTCGAATTCGACAACGTGCCTCCGGGTGATTACAAGCTTTCGTTGGATCCTTCCTCCCTCCCACCGAATTACCTCGGTCCTGTCGATTCGATTTCAGTTCACGTGAGTCCGGTCTCGACAGTGATAGAGGATATTCCGATGCGAGCTCTTCGTTCCATTTCAGGACGAGTACTCCTGAGAGTGCCGGCCGATCTGACGAGTTCGTCTTCGACTTCAGCCAAGCTCAAGCAACCGCGCGTTCCCTTGGTGCAACCTGAAAACGAAGAGCAAGAGATGATCCCGGTGGCCGGAGTCGAGGTGACTGCTGGGCCCACTACAGCGACCACGGACAAAGACGGAAAGTTCCTGCTGCGAAATCTGCCGGCAGGCGATCTGAGCGTTTCTATCAAGCCAGTGAGATCGGTGCCTACAGGAATCAGTATCCCGACGGGCAACGTGAAGTTGCCGCCTGAGCCGGTGCAGATTCAAGGGGCAACGATCGTCGTGACCAACGCAGAGTTGCTCCCCTACCTTACGGACGACATATTAAAGGCACCGACAGGACGTGCGCAGCAAGCGATCGCTTCGGCGTATACCCGGGCGCGTGAGCGAGATAAAGAACAGCCACCCGTGGCTCTTGCAAGTTCGCCTACCGCACAACCTAAAGCAGCGTTGCCTGCGAGGACTGAACCTATCTTGCAGCGTAACCAACCTGCGCCTTCGCAGGTGGCGGCGGTTGTACCGGCTCCTGCTCAACCAATCAACAAGCAGCAGGCATCGACTGCCGCAACGATTGCGCCGCCGGTTGTCGTGCGCAGCGGCGAGAAGGCTATTTCTTACGACGCCGTCAATCGGGCAATCTGTGAATCAATGCCATCGCTTGGCGAGGCGGCTCAATGCTTCAACCAACTCAAGCGGGCCGCAGCTACGAACGCTCAAAAGTAGGCCTGAAGTCTTGAAAAGGCGACCTCACAGGATGCAGAAAAATGCTGAGGACTCGCGGTTTTTGTCAGAGCATCGACTTTCAGAAGTTGCGCAATAAATAACATCATAGTTAGCGGAGCTCCCTGATCGCTCCCTGTTATTTTTCTGAAGCCTCGCGCAAAATAGCACTAAGTCGCTTTGTTGACAGTAGGTTAGAAGGAAATCCACAGAATTCCCTGTTAATTCCCTTCGTTTACGGCAAATTTGTAGATTTTGGGCAGAATTTGATAACTTTAAGGTCTAATTCGAAATAATCGCTCTAATTCTCCTTGTTCTTGTCTTTCTGCGCAGGCAGGTCAGGCAAGATTCTCCGAAAAATTACCCCGGTCTCAGCTAGCAGAAGGGCACGGCGGTGCCGCATCGCGACCAGCCGTCCCCTTCAAAACCACGCTTGTTCTAAATCTATTTCGCACGAGACGGCAGGCTAGTCCTTCAGCGAGACCGTCATGTTGTCGACGTAGACGTGATAAGGAGAGCTGCTTCCATCTAGATCGACCTGAAAAGCATTGGTTAGCTCGAGACCATTTCCCGTGAATAGCGCACTGTGCGTAATGTTGACTGGATACGTGACACCATCCACAGTGATCGAGTCGTGAATGACCTGTGTTCCTGAAGCGTGGTACATGGCGATGATGTGATGCCATGTGTCGGGAGCAAAAGGCTGAAACGCAACACTGGTGGCTTCCCAGTGCTTGGTCGTGTAATTGAACACGCGCCACGTCTTGCTGGCATAGTCAGCCTGCCAAGCGTAGTTGTAGGTGTAGCCATTCGCGTTCTGCTGGCATTCAAATTCCAAGGCCTGCGGTGCGCTGGCGTACTGCGCAGGAATGTACAGATCGAATTCATAGCGCAGGTAGCTCACTGGATTCGGCACTGTGGGCTGCTCGATGAAGTAATACCCACCTGAATAGGCCGGACCACCGGTAATCCAGAAGTCAGCAGAGCTGCCGCTTAGCGCTGGACTCGCAAGTCCCTGGGTCACGTCGTAGACTGGCCCCGGCCCGGTGCCGCCCTCGTTGCCGCAGCCGCCACAGGTCTGCCAGCCTTTCTGATTCTGGATGCTGGAAATAATGATGGCCCCGGCCGGTGAAGCTGGTGCACTGCCGTTGTTGCTGCCGCTCGATCCAGTCAACTGCGTTGTCGTACTAGCGGAAGAAGGCTTAGCGTTCGAAACTCCACAACCAGTAATTGAGAAAATTCCAATCGATAACGTTCCTATGGCGCAGAACCCTTTCAGATTCAATTGCATCAAGGACCTTTCGGTCGGTGGGGGAGCCGACTGTCAGGTCAAAGTAGGGGAGCATCTACTCTGGATATATCCGGAGAGGCTTGTAGGTGGGTTAAAGAATTCACCTTAGCTGCGGTCTAGCACCTTAGACGCAGAAGACAAGAACGCTTACTCTCTCGCGGTTGCATCAAAAGTCTTTGTTCTGCGAGGTCCACAAAAGCTCATGTTTGGCGCGAACGTTGCTTCAGGCGAAGTGGAATTCCGAGTATGGGCTCCGAAGCTGCAGAAGCTCTCGGTGGAGTTAAATGGCTCGGCCTTCGAGCTAAGCCGCAACGATGCGGACATCTTCTCCGGCAGTCTTAAGGCCAAGGCAGGAGACCGCTATTGCTACCTCGTCGGAGACAGGCGTCTGCCTGATCCGGTCTCGCGTCTTCTGCCCGAAGGTGCGCATGGACGTACGGAGATCGTCGATCCCGAGGCCTTCGAGTGGAGCGATGAAAGCTGGACAGGTCTTTCGTTCAATGAGTATGTGCTTTACGAGCTCCATGTTGGGACTTTCTCGCCCGAAGGCACCTTCGACGGCGTGATTAACAGGCTTGACTACTTGCGATCGCTCGGCGTAACTGCGATCGAGATCATGCCGGTTGCTGCTTTTCCTGGCGAGCGCAATTGGGGCTACGACGGAGTGTCTCTCTACGCCGTTCAGGCGAGCTACGGTGAACCGGAGGGTCTGAAGCGTCTGGTGAACGCAGCGCATCACGTCGGGCTCGCTGTCGTGGTCGACGTCGTCTACAACCATCTCGGTGCAGAAGGAAATTATCTACGCGAGTTCGGCCCGTACTTTACCGATCGTTATCACACGGTCTGGGGCGACGCCATCAACTACGACGATGAAGGCAGTCAGCAGGTTCGGAAATATGTAATCGAGAACGCGCTGTACTGGATCCGCGAGTATCACATCGATGGCCTGCGTCTCGATGCCATCCAGGCGATCTACGACAGTTCAAAGACGCACATCATCAAGGAACTCGCGCGCGATGTGCAGGAGTTCGCTCGCGGTGCTAACCGACAAATCGCTGTGATAGCCGAATCAGACCAGAACGATCGCAATCTGATTTTGCCGGCCAATGAAGGTGGATTCGGAGTCGACGCTGTGTGGAGCGACGACTTTCATCACTCTGTTCACACGTTTCTGACGAAGGAAAATCGCGGCTATTACCAAGATTACGGAGAACCGGAGAAGATCGTAAAGGCACTGAACGAAGGATTTGTATTTCAAGGACAGCACTATCGCTTCTGGCGCGCCTCGCGCGGCTCGAGCACAGATGGAATTCCGCTGCTCAGACATGTCTTCTGCATTCAGAACCACGATCAGGTTGGCAATCGCTGCAACGGTGAGCGCCTTGCTCATCTAGTGCCGCGTGGGGCTGTCAAAGCAGCAGCCGCGTTACTGCTACTCGCGCCGGAGACGCCGCTGCTCTTCATGGGCGAAGAGTATGCCGAGCCCGCGCACTTCCAGTTCTTCACCGACTATGGAGATAAGAACCTGCAAGAAGCCGTAGTCGAAGGACGAAAGAAGGAGTTCGAAGACTTCGGCTGGGAGGAGACTCCGAATCCGCAGGATCCAGAAACTTTTGCGCGCTCAAAATTGACGTGGAAGACCGACGACGAGATGCTTGCCTGGTACCGGCAGCTCTTGGAACTTCGCCGCAAGTTCGTGACGCACTCACCTCGAACCTGTCGTGCACGACTATCAGATGGAGCGATCGTGCTCGAGGTCCCAGCTCAAAACTCCGAGTTGATACTCAGAGTGCGATTTCCCGGATCGGGCAAATATGTCGGCGAGAAGGAAGGAGCCGAGCAAGTCTTGTTACGCAGTCAAGAAGATGGATACGAGACCGTGATCATCAAAAGCGAGCGTACACCCCAAGCGGTGCAACCGAACCAAGCGGCTGCCGACTAGGTAGTTAAGCGCTCACTCCGGCCACGTGAGACTCTGCGGATTCGAACACTCGCTCTACCGTAGCGGGACATAGGCTGTTGTAGCCGCAGTTCTTGCAATGGAATCCCGGAGTGGGATTGAAAGCTCCTGCTCGAATTCCGTTGGCAACGTCCAGGACCTTGCTGCGAATCTTCTCTTCGTTGTTTACCCGCTCGGTTTCGGCGGTGCTGTTGTCTTCGAGGTTATAGAAGGCCAGTCTCTGAACAGTGTGACCTTCGAGCCTCGCGGCCATCGCGTAGATACCAAGCTGAACGCTTGTATCCGCATCCATATTGCTTTTGGGAGCTCCGGTCTTATAGTCCAGCACCTGGACCCCGCCTCCTTCGAGCCGGTCAATGCGATCGATGCGGCCGTTGATCATCACGTTCTCAATCCCGAAACGGAACTTTTTCTCAGTGCTGAGGACACTTGGTTTGGGTTCAAGTGCGCGCAGCGCAACAAACTGCCGCAGTTGCTCAGCCCCCTGGCGCTCGTAGAGTTTTCTTTGCAGGGGCTCATCGATCTTTGCCTGCTCGAACTCTCGCAGAAAGATCTCCACACTCTCTTCCGCCGTGCGTTCGATCCCGCGCATGGCGGCATCGTAAAAGTCTTTCAGAGTGGAATGCATTGCGGCTCCATACTGCAGGGCGGCAGAAGGCTCCTCAGGAAGCCGCCAGTGCTTTTGCAATGCATACTTGAGCGGACAAATTGCATACGTCTGGATTGCCGACGCACTTAACTCCACAGTTTGTAACGAGCTCTCAACGGCGATAGCTGCCCACGACGGCAGTTCACGCGCAATCTCCTTGCGAGCTGCGTCGCGAGGATCTCGAATTCGGAGCGCATGTCTTACGGTGGAGTCCTCGCCGAGATCGCGTAAGAATCCCGAAGGAGTTTCCTGCTTGTTTTTGCCGCCGCGCAAACGACCATAAAGCGTGAGCGCATCGCGAGCCCGAGTAATGGCCACGTAGAAGAGCCGTCGTTCCTCCTCGCGATGGATCTCCTCATCGCTCTTTCCGGCAAGAGAGTTCGCACGGCTGAGCTCGCGCGGAAATTCAAAGAGTGTCTCCTTGTAGTTCATTGGGAACGACTGGGAAACTACGCGCAAAACGAAGACATTCTTGAATTCCAGCCCCTTGGAAGCGTGGACTGTCAGCAGCTTTACTGCGTCGCGATTCGTATCGGCACTCTCGGAAGGCACCTGGTGGAATTCATCCTCTGGGCGCTCAGGAGAAGCGAGTGGAAGCGTCCCTCCGCCGGTCTTATAAAGGTCAAGGTACTCGAGAAACTCAGGCAGCCGGCCGGTCTGAGCAATGCGCTTCTCGCGCCACTTAGCGGCGAACTCCCGAAGGCGAACCAGCTCAACCGAGGTGCTGAAGATATTCAGAATCGCGGCTGCCGCATCGATGACTTGCAGCAGATCGCCATTCGCAGCATCGCAGCTCTGGGCAAATTCATGAAGCGAACGCAGCAGCTCCGATCCACCGGGCACATCTTCGAGGATCTGAGCGACCTTCGTGCCGCGTGGTGATGCGGATAATTTCGCGTACAACGTGTTGAGATCGATGCCCGAGTCTGCGCGCAAAGCGAGACGAAAGAAAGCAACATCGTCAGTGCGGGAAATCGCGCAATGCAGCCATGCGACCATGTCGCGCAACGCATCGCTCTCGAATACATCGGTATCCTGCACTTCAAAAGGAATTGATCTGGCGCCAAGCTCCTCTACCAGCCCCTCGGCATTAGAGTGGCTGCGGAACAGCACCGCGGAGTCGCTCCAGCGGGCGCCCTGAGCATGCAAGTCGAGGATACGCTCAGCAATGTCCGAGCACTCCTGCGGATATTCCCGATAAGGAACTATGTCCACGAGTTCGGTTGCGAACAGCAATGCATCTCCGGTTTGGCGATCTTCTTCGTCGCGGGCGGAGAGCAGCCTTTCGCGGTCGAGACTCAGCCGGCTACCCGCTGGGGAAAATCCTGGATTGTGGCGAATGCTGGAGAAACCGCAATCGAGGATGTTCTGCGTAGAACGCTGATTCGCCGCGAGATTGATGATGTTCTTTTGCTCCAGCCCGTCAAAAACGCTGATGAACTCAGTGAAGGCCGCGCTCGAAGCTCCACGAAAATGGTAGATAGCCTGGTCGGGATCGCCGACTGCAAATACATTCTGCTCAGCTCCCGCCAGCACGCGCGTGAGTTCGATCTGCGCGTGGTTTGAGTCTTGAAATTCATCAACGAGCAGGAAGCGGGCTTTGCGACGCTCGCGCGCAAGCAACAATCCGTCGCTTCGCAGCAACTGCGTTGCCCGAGACACGAGCGCGCCAAAAGTTAAGAGGCGATTTGAAGCTAGCAATGTTTCGACTGCAGTAAAGATCGCTGCAATCTCCTGGCAGAGCTCGAGAACCGTCTCGCGGCTCATGGTCTCAGCTTGTTTTTTCTTCGCGACACGTGGTGCAGCGACTTCGCCGGCCCGAACCCGGGCTACGTACGCCGCGTAGGTGCTCGCGTCCACCAACTCGTCAGAACAGCGGTCAAAAAAAGTGAGCAGATCTTTAAGGAAGCGACCCGGATTCGCAGCGCGTAAAAAACGGTTCAGCGGCAGATCGGCAACTCGCTGACGCAGAAATGTCCATAACTCGAATTGGTCGAGCAATTGGAAGTCTTCTCCAGCTTCACGCAGAAGTTGATAGCAATATCCGTGAAACGTGGAGGCGTGCAGTCCAGATGCAGCGATCCCCGCAGAAGACTTGGCTACCCTTGACCTGATCTCCCGCGCAGCCTTATGCGTAAACGTGAATGCTCGAATCTCGTTCGGATGAGCATGCTTCCCTGTGATCAATCGCGATATGCGATGTACAAGGACGCTCGTCTTACCAGTTCCGGCCCCAGCCAGCACCAGCATGGGTCCTTGAGCGTGATTGGCGGCCTGCTTTTGCTTCGGATTGAGCTGCGAATATGAGATTCCCATGAAGCCCGTGAACACCAGCATGCATTATGCGAAAGAAAGGCGAACAAAGCAACGGGAATTTCCTGTGGATGGGAGTGCAAGTGTGGAAGACAAGAAATCCGCTGGCTGCATGAGTGGCACAGCCGCCCTCGGCTGTGTTAGCTGGGGGACCGCTGGAAGGATTGTGCAATTACCAAAGCTGCAATGGCTGCAGTTTCGGCCCGAAGGATGGTCGGGCCGAGAGATGCCCTTAGCCATTCACTCTTGTCGAACAACGAGAGGTCCGATTCAGTCCAGCCACCTTCAGGTCCAATTGCTAGAGACAGCTCCGATGCCGACTCTATCGTCTCCGCCAGCCTATGCTCACGTTCCGTTTCGGCCAGCACGATCCGTTTCCCGGGGGCACGCGAAATTACATCCTCAATCTTTCCGGGATCGGGAATTTCTGGAACAACATCACGGCGGGACTGCTGCGCAGCTTCATGCGCGATTCGACGCCAGCGTTCCACGCGCTTTCGGGCTGCCGATACAAGATGTGAATCCGTGCGGCGCGCGATCACCGGAACAATGCTGCTAACTCCCAGCTCCGTGCTTTTTTCTATAGCCCACTCAAACCGATCAAATTTGAAGACGGCCAAGTACAGGTGAATCGGCGCTGTTTGTGGCCGAGGGTCACCTTGGGGCAGGTCACGCGTAGAAAAGACGACGCGCTCCGACTCGATCTCCACGATCTCGCCCAAGAGCACACCGGAAGGCGTTGCGATCTCGAATTGCTGGCCTATTCGCGCACGCAGAACGCGGGAGAGATGCTCGGCGTTCTTGCCCAACAGGAAGGCGCGGTCGCCCGACACCTCATCGGCAATCCAGCGACGGCGGGTCATGGGAGGTCGTTTACTGTAGGCGCGCCTTCATGCGTTCAAAGAAGCTGCGCTTGTCCTGCTTGTCGTCGATCTGGGTGATAGTCGCCAATTCTTCCAGAAGCTCGCGTTGACGCGGGGAAAGCTTCTTCGGAATCTGCACGTCGACGTGAACGATGAGGTCTCCTCGTCCCCGGCCGCGCAGCACGGGAACACCTTTGTTCCGAATTGGAATTTGCTGGCCACTCTGTGTTCCAGCCGGAATCTTGAGTGTGTGTTCGCCGTCAAAGGTGGGAACGGTAACTTCGGTTCCCAGCGCCGCCTGCGGAAACGCGATCGACACCATGCAGTGCAGATCGTTGCCGTCGCGCGCGTAGAAGGAGTCTTCCCTTAAACCGAGCACAACATAGAGGTCTCCAGGAGGCCCGCCGAAAATACCCGCCTCACCCTCGCCCTGATACCGAATGCGCGTGCCGTCTTCTACTCCGGGCGGAATATCAATCTGCATCTTGTGTTCGCGAATCACGCGACCTTCGCCGCGGCAGGTCTTGCACGGATCGGTGATCACTTGCCCCGTGCCTCCGCACGTTCCGCAGGTGCGTGCCACGCTGAAGAAGCCCTGCTGATAGCGGAGTTGGCCGCGTCCGCCACACGCATTGCAAGTAGTTGGCTGCTTTCCATGAGCAGCACCTGTCCCGCGGCACGTATCGCAGGTCTCGGACTTGCGTACCGGAATCTCGGTGCTCTTGCCGAAGATCGCGTCCTTCAGCTCAATGTTGATGTCGGCACGCAGGTCTGCGCCTCGCTGTGCGCGGCTGCGGCGTCGTCCGCCACCGAAGGCATCGCCAAATCCGAACAGATCGCCGAAGATCTCGCTGAGGTCCTGGAACGACGAAGCATCAAAGCCGCCCCCACCTCCTCCAACCGCCGCATGACCAAAACGGTCGTACTGCGCGCGCTTATCCTCATCCGAAAGGACGCCGTACGCCTCGCTCGCCTCTTTGAATTTCTCTTCCGCCTCTTTGTCACCAGGATTGCGATCCGGGTGAAACTGCATGGCGAGCTTGCGGTAGGAACTCTTCAGCTCCTGCTCGGTGCAACTCCGGCTTACACCTAGAACTTCGTAATAATCCCGCTTCACTTTTGTAGGCAGGTGGATTCTCCGTTATTTGCTGGTTGGATTTGTGGCCACTCGAACCATCGCTGGACGCAGTAGTCGCTCTTTCAGTTTGTATCCGCGCTGCAGCTCGTCGATCACTTCGTGATCCGCGTGGTCTGCGGACTCCACCATCTCGATCGCCTCGTGCACGCGGGGATCGAAGGTACTCCCCTGCGCAGGAATCACCTGCACACCGAGGCGCGACAAAGCATCGTCCATCTGCTTGCGGATGAGTTCGATTCCCGAACGTAGTGCCGGATCTGCGCCTTCACTCTTCTGGCTGCGCAGAGCCAGATCGAAGTTATCCAAAATGGGAAGGAAGTTTTTCACCGCGTCCGCAACTGCGTACTCTCGGAACTCCACTTGTTCGCGTGCATTACGCTTGCGATAGTTCTCGAATTCGGCCTGAAGGCGCGCGAGACGATCGAGCAGAGCGTCTCGCTCCTGGCTCACACGCTCGTATTCCTGACGCGAGACTCCACCTTGAGACTCCTGCGCCAGCTCCTGAGCATCAGCAGGCGGCAGAGATTCGTGCGCACCGTTTTGCTCTCCGTTTTCTTCTGTCTGTACTCTCTGATCCCGTTCTTTATCGAATGCCATGTTTATGATTACTCGTTCTCATTTAAGACCTTGTCAAACAACTGCGCTATGTAAGACACAGCCGTAATCGTGTGCTCGTAATCCATTCTCGTTGGCCCAATCACCGCCAGCGAGCCAACTACTTGCTGGCCCACTCGCGCCGGTGCTCCAATCAGCACCAGGTTGCGCATCTCGGGCAAGCGATCTTCTAAACCAATCACTACACGGACCGCCTCCTGCTTCGTATCAACGTAGCTGGAGAGCAGCTCCACGATGCGCTGCTTCTCTTCCAGAACTCGCAACATTTCGCGCAAACGCTCGCGATCCGTATCTTTGACAATGAGATTGGAGACCCCTTCTACCCATACAGTTTTGGGATCTTCTTCCTGATGCAGCGCTCCACCGCGATAGAGCTGTTCCAGCGAGCTCATCAGCTTGTCGTACTCGCTACGTTCTCGCTCGATTCGGCGCGCCAGCTCCGTGCGAATCAACTCTATCGTCCATCCCTGGAAATTCAGGTTGATGTAGTTCGCGGCATTCTCGAGTTCAGTTTGGGAAACGTCCCGCTCCATCCGCAGAACGCGATCGCGAACGACTCCCGACTTCGTGACAACCACTGCAAGAACTTTGCCGGTGCTTAGCCGCGAGAAGTAAACATGCTCCAACTCATGGCGATCGTGGCCCGGAGACGATATGGCTACACCGACCCCCCGTGAGATGAGAGACAAGACGTGCGAGGTTCGTTCCAGAAACTCCTGAGGATCCCCGATTCCGAGAAACGAACTGGTAATCAGTTCCTGGTCGGCCTGCGAGATCTGCGCCCGGCCTGTGAGCTGCTCGACGTAATACCGATATCCCTGCGGAGAGGGAACCCGCCCCGCTGAGGTGTGCGGCTGCTCCAGCAGTCCGGCATCGGCCAGGTCGGCCATTACGTTCCGGATGGTCGCCGGGCTCAATCCATCCTTGTTGGCGCGAGCGAGCGTGCGTGAGCCAACCGGTTCGCCGGTTGAGATATAAGTCTCGACAATCGCGGTCAGGATCTCCTGTTCCCGCGACCCTATGTTGGAGCTTGGCATACTGCTAAGTTATTGATTCCGCTTGGATAATACCAGAGACCCGAGATACTCCTAGTGATTAGATGATAGGAACCTGAGTGGGATGCTGTCAAGATAGCACTCCGGGTTCGGGAGTGCTAAGCCTGGAAAAGGCGAACACGAAGGGCACGAAGGAGAACATCAAGGTCACAAAGCAAATAAAGTCGTCAAAACTGGTCTTCAAAAACTGATTCTTCCGTGACCTCCTCTTTTTTCCTTCGTGACCTTCGTGTTCGCCTCTCCCTAGGTTACCGGATCTCAATCACGCTCTCAGTCTTGTGCTCGGCAGCGCTCTGCGCGATCTGGCGCGCGAACGCGAAGAATGACTTGGCGTGCGGAGAATCCTCGCCTCCGAGAACTGCTGGTAAACCCGAATCGCCACCTTTGCGGACGTCCGGATCGAGTTCCACCGATCCCAGGTAAGGCACTCCGAATTGTTTCGCCGTGCGCTCTACTCCGCCCTTGGAGAAGATGTCGATCTCGTGGTGGCAGTGCGGACAGAGGAAGGTGCTCATGTTCTCGACCACGCCAAAGACGTCCACCTTCACGCCGCGAAACATTTCGATAGCTTTGCGCGCATCCTGAAGCGAAACATCTGAAGGCGTTGAGACAACAATTGCGCCAGTGAGCGGTACGGTTTGGAACAACGAGATCACCACGTCACCGGTTCCGGGCGGAAGATCGACGATCAGGAAATCCAGTTCCCCCCACTCCACCTGCTGCAGAAACTGTTTGATGATCGAGTGCAGCATCGGTCCGCGCCACACCAGAGGACGATCACCCGGGCTGATGAACCCAACCGAGATCACCTTCACGCCGTGATTGGTGAGAGGCGCAATGCGGTTTTCGCCGAGCACGTCAGGCTGGCGATTCACACCCATCATCAGAGGCACATTCGGTCCGTAGATATCGGCGTCGAGCAGGCCAACCTTGTAGCCCAGCTTGCCTAACGCCACGGCCAGATTCACCGCCACAGTGGTCTTTCCCACCCCGCCCTTACCCGAGCCGACCGCAATTACGTTCTGTACTCCCGGAAGAGGCATTGGCCCTTGCTGCGGCGGGCCGCCACCATGCATGTGTCCCACAGATGTCTCCTTGAAATCTTAATTATACGTTTGTGTCAGTGAATGGACTTCCTTGGTTTGTTCTCCTAGATTGTTAAGGAAAATGGTCGAAGCCTCTACAGTCTTCCCTCGTAAGCCACGGCACAGTTTGCCAGGCTCATGTCCATGTCGTGCTCAGATTCGCACCCACGTAAAACACACAGAACAAACCTGAACTACCCCCAGCAATCCTTTTCTTGGTAACCTGCATCTCACAACCTTAACTTAGCGTCCCAACTTCGCTCATCTGGCCCGTCTGTACTCGCTGACTGCCATTCAGAGATCAAACTGTCTCAGACGACAAAGGATTACAGTCGGAACAGCGATGCGAAACTCCCCCAAACATCCAAACCTTCTCCACGTGAGCCGCAGTGAGTGCGCATGCGCCTAAGTTTTCGGCTGATTTGTGCGCTTGTTGTCGTCCTGACGCTCGTGTCTCTTCTTTTCTCCTACGCCCAGTTCAAAGGAGAGAGACGTGGGCTGCAGCAGGACTTGCAAAGGCGCGCTCAGATCCTCGCCGACAGCCTGCAGGAAAGCGTTGAACCCGCGCTGGAAAAACGTTCGCGACGGACTCTGCAGCAACTCGTGGAACGCTTCGGCAATCGAGAACACCTGGCTGGAATCGCGATTTACGATCAACAAGAAGTTCCCATCGCCATGACCTCCAGCCTGCGGAAGCGTTTTCCTGACGATGCCTTTGCGCCTTCCAAGATCAAGACATACAGTCGGAACGCAAGGGAATTTCTGTGGCTCAACTCTGTCTATCTGAACGTTCACGCTGTTCCTTTGGATACGGATCAAGGCCCTGCCGGCACGCTGGTCGTGGTCCACGATGCCGACTACATCAACGCGCAAAACTCGAAGTTCTGGAAGCGGGTTTCCCTGCGCATGATAGTAGAGATCTTCCTGATCGGCATTACCGCGCTGCTGATTATTCGCTGGACGATTGAAGGGCCAGCCGCCAGGACACTCCAGTGGATCAGGGCCTCGCGCGCGGGCAAGGTTTCTTCTCAGCCCGATTTATCCGATCGTGATCTGTTCATGCCGTTAAGGAACGAAGTGACCACACTCGTGCAGAGCCTGGCAGCGGCACGCGAGTCAGCGGAAAAAGAGGCGCAGCTGCGGGAAGCCGGGGAATCCACCTGGACCGCTGAAAGGCTTGCAGTACACGTTCGCAGCAAGCTCAATAGCAGCCGGCTGTTTGTTGTTTCCAACCGTGAACCCTACATGCATTCCCGCGAGGGCAAGTCGCTCAAGGTTCTTATACCAGCCAGCGGGCTGGTCACCGCACTAGAGCCAATTCTGCAAGCCTGTGACGGGACCTGGATCGCTCATGGCAGCGGCGATGCCGACCGCGAGACCGTTGACCAGAATGATCGGCTGGCGGTCCCACCCGACGAACCAAAATACACGTTGCGGCGGGTATGGCTCAGCAAAGAGGAAGAAGAAGGCTACTACTACGGCTTTGCCAATGAGGGTCTATGGCCGCTTTGCCATATCGCGCATACCCGGCCGCTGTTTAGGTCGCTGGACTGGGAACGCTATGAGCAGGTGAACAAAAAGTTTGCCAAGGCGGTGCTCGAGGAGATGGCAGGCACGAAGCAGCCGGCGCTGCTCATCCAGGATTATCACTTCGCCCTGCTGCCAAAACTAATCAAGAAGGAGCGGCCCGATGCTCGCGTCGCAATCTTCTGGCACATTCCCTGGCCGAATCCGGAGGCATTCAGCATCTGTCCGTGGCAACGCGAGCTTCTCGATGGACTTCTTGGAGCAGATTTGGTCGGTTTTCATATTCAGTCTCATTGCGACAATTTTCTGGAGACCGTGAATCGCGCCCTGGAATCGCGCGTGGAATGGGAGCATTTCTCGGTGAACCGTGAAGACCACGTAACCGCAGTCAAACCTTTTCCCATCAGTGTCGCGCCCAATATGGAACCGTCCAAACAACCTGTGGACTGGCGGGTAGCCAGCGCGGAGCGGGACGCCTTGCTCAAGGAATTGGGAGTCGATGCTCTTTATCTCGGCGTCGGCGTTGACCGAGTGGATTATACGAAGGGCATCTTGGAACGGTTTCTAGCGGTGGAGAGATTCCTGGAACGCTATCCACACTATGAGGGAAAATTCACATTCATCCAGATTGGAGCACCCAGCCGCACTCACATCCGACGTTACCACGAATTTCTCGCGGAGGTGGAAGCCGAGGCAGAGCGAATCAACTGGCGATTCCGCGCGGAGAGATGGAAGCCGATTGTGTTTCGCAAGCGCCACCACAGCCACGAGGAGATCTCCCGCTTCTACCGGGCAGCGGACCTCTGCCTGGTCACCTCATTGCACGACGGCATGAACCTTGTGGCCAAGGAGTTTGTGTCGTCGCGCGACGATGAGGGTGGCGTGCTCATGCTGAGCCGTTTTACCGGCGCCAGCCGCGAACTGCGCGACGCGCTGATCGTGAACCCCTACGACACCGAGGAGATGTCGGAGGCAATCCATTTTGGGCTGGAAATGGACTCCAAAGAGCGGCGCGCACGAATGCAACGCATGCGGCAGACGGTGAAAGAGCAGAACATCTACCGCTGGGCGGGCACTCTGATTGCGGAACTTTGCCAGGTACGGCTCGACACCGGAGGAGAGGGAAAAAAGGGAAAGGCCAACGCGAACAGCGCCGCATGAACCCAGTCCTTCCCATTCTGGCCCTGGCCTCCGACTATGATGCAACTTTGGCCTTCGAGGGCAAGATTGCTCCGCACACGCGCGATGCGCTCGCGCGCCTGAAGGCCTCGACCCGCAAGCTGCTCCTGGTAACTGGGCGGGAACTCGAAGACTTGCTCGCGATTGCCCCGGAAATTGCGCTCTTCGATTGCACGGTGGCTGAAAACGGTGCGGTCCTATACTGGCCTTCGCGCCGCCACATCGAATCGATTGCTCCTCCACCACCTAAGCAGTTTCTGGAAAAGCTGCGCCAACGAGGAGTACAACCCGTGTCCGTGGGCCGCTCCATTGTCTCCACAAAGCAGCCGAACGCCGGTACTGTGCAAGAGACGATTGCTGACATGGGACTGGCACTCGACATCATCTTTAACCGCGACTCGGTGATGGTGCTTCCTGCAGGCGTCAACAAAGCGACTGGTCTGACTCGCGCACTGAGGGAATTGGGAGTGCCGGCAGCGCAGGTGGTCGCCGTGGGCGATGCGGAAAACGATGAGGCTTTTCTCAGGTTATGCGGATTTTCTGTAGCCGTAGCCAATGCGATCCCGAGGATCAAGCAACTGGCGGATATGACCACAGAGCAGGAACACGGTCCCGGAGTGGTTGAGCTAGTGGAGAAAATCCTGGCTGGCGAACCACTCCGTCAGCCTTCCCCGCGCAATCCTCTTTGTGGCGTTTCGTCCACGCACTTGGAGAAGTGAATGTACCGCCCCTCCCAGGGCTCAGGATCTTAAAGACGCATACCCGGCACCGTGTGCGGGGCTCATGTCACTTTGTGCCGCGAAACGCGGCACACAAGCAAAGGCGAACAACATCAGTCACACCAGTTGGAAAACCTCGTGCCGCATTCACATCGCAGCAAGCCTCGTGCAGCGTTTCGCAGGATTCGAAATGAGCCCGGCATCCCATGCCGGGTAGGCGGCCCGCAGATCCCGAGCCCCGGAGGGGCAGCACCTATCTTCACGCGCGGGAATTCTTAATCCATGTTCGATCACACAGGGGCGGACCCATCATTTCCCCATCAATTCCAATAACTCCGTGACCTCCGTCTGGATCGCGGTCCTTAACGTCGGCTGAAAATCAGGAGCAAACAGTGCCGAGTGCAAGGACGGCAATTGCGCACCCGATTGCTGCGCATCCGCGAACTTCTGAGGATTGACGGCGCCGACGTGGAACATCGCTTCGGGAATACCGTCCTGAGCGTAGTAACTGAAATCCTCGCTTACCATTTTGGGCGACACTTCAACCACGTTGCCATCGCCCATGGAACGACGTAACGATCCCACCAGCCGCTCTGTAAGCTTGGGATCGTTATAAACCGCGATCGTGCCCTCAGTGATTTTCACTTCAGGAGCGCGGGGAGCCCCGGCGAGCTCCGCCTCGGCTTTGGCCACGCGCTCGATGCCCTTTAGCACGCGCTCGCGAACTTCCTTCTTGTAAGTGCGCACAGAGAGGCCAAGCATTACCTGATCGGGAATAATGTTGTTCTTAGTTCCACCATGAATCTGGCCCACGGTGACCACAACTGGATCAAGCGGATTGTTTTGCCGAGAGACCAGCGTTTGGAGTCCGCTAACGATGCGAGCAGCGATGACGATGGGATCGATTGTCATCTGTGGCTGCGCTCCATGTCCTCCTTTGCCAAAAACCGTGATGTCGATCGAATCGGAGTTGGCGAGCGCGTAGCCGGGGGTATAACCGACTTTCCCTGCCGGTAGATTATCGGCATCATGCACGGCCAGCGCGAAGTTCGGTTTTGGAAATCGCGTATATAAACCATCGGCTAGCATTGCGCGCGCGCCTTTGACTACCTCCTCGGCGGGCTGCGCGATCATGATGAGCGTCCCGCTCCATTGCTGCTTGTGCGAAGCCATCCACTTGGCGGTTCCGATCCATGCAGTCATATGCAGATCGTGGCCGCACGCATGCATCACCGGCGTCCCGTCCGTGCTATGCACCTTGCTGGCAAAGGGAAGCCCGGTCTTTTCTTCGACAGGAAGCGCGTCCGTGTCAGTTCGCAGCAAAACATTTGGCCCCGCGCCGTTTGGGAGCACTGCCACCACACCATATCCACCCACCCCCGGCGTAACGTCGTATCCAAGTGGCTTGAGCTCCGAGACCAGCTTTGCCGCAGTCCTTTCTTCGTGAAGCGATAATTCCGGAGCCTGATGAAGGTCAACGTAGAGCTTTTCTAGATTGGGATAGAGCTGATCGAAGTCGGTGGATGAGACTGGTGGATTGGCCGAAAACGCCGTTGGGTTACTTAGTGAAACGGCTAGCAGAAGAGCGCGCAAACGCATTAGTTGGAATCTCCCGGAGGGTGAGTATACGGGACGAAGAGGTGTGAGGCGGCGTTTAGCGTGAGTCAGTCAAATGTGGACAAGGTGAAGGAATATGTAAGTGATCAGGAGAAGCACCACCAAAGGGTGTTGTTCGCAGAAGAATGGAATGCCCCGTTGAAGAAGCACGTGAGATCGTTAAGTCGCGCGGCGTAGCATGTGCCGCACTACGAGGTTCCGGAAATGAGGATGTCATGCCTTTAACAGAAGTAACACTAATTACCGAGGCCAGCCTTGCGATCAGATTGCCTTGGGTAAAGCTCAATTACGTTGGTTCGAGGCTCCGACGGATCGGCAGCAACCTCAAATCGGTAATTTCCCAGCGTGATCAATTCAGGCCTTTGAGTAATAAGCGTTGCAGAGTCAGAACGGGAATTCGTCTCTTCATTATCGGTAGGAAAAACTTTCAATGCGAAATACGCCATGAGTAGGAAGCCGGAGAATATCCAAGCCAACTGCAACCAGAAGAGAGCGTCGACTACTCTTTCCCACAAGCTAGGATGCAATCGCGCACCTCTCTAAAAACGAGCGGAGATGATCAGGCCATCATCTCCGCCCATGTCGCCGAGGGACGACCAGGAGAGACTTTACGGAAACTTGATATTTTCGCCCCTAGAGCGTTCTTGGTTTCACCGCAGCAACCTGCGCTATCGGCCCAACCAACAAAGTCACTTCTAATAGACCACTTCGGCGCAGGAATTGACCTTAAGACGTGCAGTTCCGGTGTAAAGAAAGGTAAATCGGCAGGTTTTGGACGGCGGAAACGTGACACAATTCTGCTATCGCTCGTATTAGATTGAGATGTTGGAAAAGATCCTGATTATCGACGATGACGCCGAACTCTGCGAAATGCTGTCGGAGTATCTGCGAAAAGAAGGTTTTGAAGTCGAGACCGTTCAGCACGGCGGGAGAGGTCTGGAGCGGGCGCGCGAAGGCGGTCACCATATAATCGTCCTCGACGTGATGCTTCCTGGGATGAACGGATTCGATCTGCTGCGCGAGTTACGCACCTCCTCTGATATTCCAGTATTGCTTCTGACTGCACGTGGCGATGAACTTGATCGTATCGTCGGCCTCGAAATAGGAGCCGATGACTATCTTTCCAAGCCGTTCAATGCACGAGAGTTGCTCGCGCGTATCCGAGCGATTGGGCGGCGTAACGCGAGGGAGCAGCGTGCAAGCAGCATGCCCAAGCAGCCTGTGCAGGTAGGTGATGTGGACCTTGATCCGGGATCACGGACCATCACCCTCAATGGGAAGATTCTAGAAACGACAACGGTCGAGTTCAATTTGCTCGAAGTTCTGCTACGATCTGCCGGCAACGTCGTAAGCCGGGACGAGATTGCCTCTGTGGTACTCGGACGGGAACTTAGCCCGTTTGACCGGAGCATCGACGTACACATCAGCAAGCTTCGTAAGAAGCTGGGGAGTCTGCCGAGCGGGCGGGAACGCATTAAGACGATTCGCAATACCGGTTATATGTACGTTTCAACCGTGAACTCGCCAGTACGAGAGAAGCAGCTTAGGTAACATGCGCAGCCTTTTCTTCAAGATTTTTGCCTTCTTCTGGCTTTCCACGGCTCTCATTGTGGGTGTGTTCGTCGCCACGGCGAATCGCCCGACGGAGGACGAGATCCGAACTGCGGTTCACAGGGGACTCACTCCGGCCATCCTTACGAATGCCGAGATTCTGATCCACTCTTACGAGAGCGGTGGCTGCCAGGCAGTTCTGGAAAGCAAGAAGTCGGTTGAGCCGGGACGAATGCCACTCGATCTTTTGGATGGCAACGCAAATTTTCTTTGCGAGAACAAGCGCCGCAAGATGAATTTGGGAACTCTGCCCGTCCCAGGAGGTGTTGAGTTCCGCACCATCGACAACCAGCGCTTTGGGGTGACCGGCCTGCTACACGGCCAGTCTGCTAGTTATCTCGCGATTCTTGAATTGCGCCGCATCGAACTTCCTCTGGTTCGAGGAAATCTTTTCAAACGATTAAGTCTCTCGCTCATCATCTCCGGTTTGATTTGTGCTTTACTCGCGCGTTACCTAACACGGCCCATCACGCGCCTGCGAACTGCCGCCCAAAAGATTGCTGCGGGGGATCTCAAGGCTCGCGCGGGCACGAGCTCCATTCAGCTCGATGAAGTGGGACAGTTGGTCCAGGACTTTGACCTGATGGCTGAGCGACTTGAAGTTCTGATTGGCGCGCAGCAGCGCCTAATCAGTGACGTCTCTCACGAGCTGCGATCGCCTCTCACGCGGCTAAAGCTGGCTCTAGACCTTGCTCGCAGCGACTCCGGAATAGAGCACTCCCCCGCGCTCGATCGAATTGAACGCGAAGCAGAAAGACTCAGCGGTCTGGTGGGCATGTTACTCACGCTCTCGCGACTGGAATCAGGCGACTCGGTGCCGACGAGCACCATGGTTCACATTCCCGATCTATTGGCAGAGATCGCCGCGGATGTTGAGATTGAGGCGCTGTCGCGAGGATGTTCAGTCACGCTGGACCGGATGCAGGAATGCTGGATCGAAGGAGATCAAGAATTACTGCGCAGTGCCTTTGAAAACGTGGTCCGGAACGCGATCCGTTATACCGAGCCTGGTACGGCCGTTCAGATCAGTATCAAATGTGAAACTAGCGATGTGAGGATTCTTGTCCGTGACCACGGACCTGGAGTGCCTGAATCCGAACTGGACAACGTATTCAAGCCCTTTTATCGAGTGGATACTTCGCGTGAGCGTCGAACCGGTGGCGCGGGACTTGGTCTCGCGATTGCAGAGCGGGCGATAAAACTTCACAACGGCAAAATTGGCGCCGGCAATCTCAAAGAGGGCGGATTCCAGATCGAAATCTCTCTCCCGATGGCCGTGGTAACCGTCTAATCTGGGCTCGTGATTTATCATGCGAGCCCATGAAAATTCTTGCCCGGTCTATCGGTCTCCTGTGCCTTCTGGGTTGTACTTGTGTTGCGCAAACTTCTGCCTCTGCACAGCAAGCTCCACCCCAGACAACTGATCCTGATCTCGAACGGCTCGTCTCTCAACTTCAGCGTGCGAACCTAGCCCTCAACGACTGGCCGAATCTCGGCCGCTATCGTGATGCAAACGCTAACACCCCACAGCCCGCACCCGGCGAGAACCGAGTTGTGTTCATGGGTGATTCCATTACAGATGGTTGGGGCAAAGGTAAGGCCCAATTCTTTCCCGGAAAACCTTACATCAATCGCGGCATAAGCGGTCAAACAACGCCGCAAATGTTGGTCCGCTTTCGGCCCGATGTGATCAGTCTCAAACCCAAATTGGTAGTGACGCTGGCCGGCACCAATGACATTGCCGGTAACACGGGTCCAGAGACATTGCAAAATATTGAGGACAATCTCATCTCAATGTCCGAGTTGGCGAGAGCGAATGGCATCCGCGTCGTCATTGCGTCGGTAATGCCCGTTTGTGATTCACTCAAGGCTCAGAGCGGGCGGCGACCTCCGCCGCAAATCGTCGCTCTCAATGAATGGATCAAGAACTACACGGCTAAAAACGGATTTGGCTATCTCGACTACTACTCGGCGATGGTCGATGGCTCAGGCATGCTGAAGAAGGAACTCACATACGACTGTTTACATCCGAATGACTCCGGTTACGCAGTAATGCAGCCGCTAGCGGAGCAGGCGATCGCGGACGCCTTCAAGAAATAGACCAATGTCCGACGACTCATCCGTTGCGGCAACGCAGAACTTGGCCGATCGCGCTAACCAGCGCAATGCGCTCATTGCAGGATTTCTTGGCTGGACGTTGGACGCCTTCGACTTCTTCGTTCTCACGTATGTGTTGAACGACGTTGCTCGTGACTTCCATCGTACCCGGCCTGACATCGCGCTAACGCTGACTGCCAGCCTCGCCATGAGACCCGTGGGCGCGCTGATCTTTGGATTGCTCGCCGACCGCTACGGAAGACGATTGCCGCTGATGCTGGACGTTATCTTCTACTCCATCATTGAGGTTCTCTCCGGTTTTGCGACTAGTTACAACGTTTTCCTGCTCCTGCGATTGCTGTACGGCATCGGCATGGGAGGTGAGTGGGGAGTGGGAGCATCTCTCACACTTGAGTCAGTTCCCGCGCGCTGGCGCGGTCTAGTTTCAGGACTTCTGCAGGAAGGTTATGCGCTCGGCAACATACTCGCCGCCGTTGCTTATTTCACGATCTTCCCCCGGTTTGGATGGAGAGCACTTTTCTTTGTCGGCGGCCTGCCTGCGCTGCTATCGCTCTTTATTCGTGCCAAAGTGAAAGAATCGGAGGCGTGGCATTCAACGCGTACCGACTGGCAGACATATTGGACTGTCGTTCGACACAATTGGCGTCGCTTCTTGTATCTCGTGCTGCTGATGACCATGATGAGCTTCATGTCACACGGCACTCAGGACCTGTATCCGACATTTCTGAGTGTGCAACGCGGATATGCACCCCGTGCAGTTGCGGTAATCAGCATCATCGCAATGATCGGAGCTATCTGCGGTGGACTGGCATTCGGGGCTTATTCCGATCGCAAGGGTCGCAGGCGAGCCATGATCACCGCCGCGCTGCTCGGCTTGGCCGCAATCCCACTTTGGATCCTCTCGCCGACCACGGCACTGCTGATCGCCGGTGGATTTACGATGCAGTTCATGGTGCAAGGAGCATGGGGAGTGATTCCAGCGCACATCAACGAACTTTCACCAGGCGGGCTCCGCGGATTCTTTCCGGGATTCGCCTACCAGCTTGGAGTGCTCTGCGCATCGACGATCAGCTACATCGAGCCTGTGCTCGGAGAGCGATTTTCTTACACGCAGTCAATGGGGATTCTTGCCGCGGCATTCCTTAGCTTGGCTGCGCTCGTGATCTATCTCGGACCCGAGGCCAAAGGCGTGCACTTCGGTGCTCCGCAGAGCATACCTTAGTGTTGTCTGTTTAGTGGCGAGGTTATGGTTAGCAATTGATTCGATACGCCAGAATCGAGAGACTTGATGCGTGTCAACCGTCACGTCGTCACTCCAAACTCAGCGCATGACCAACTCAATTCGAACTCAGCGCTGGGCCATCTTCTTCGTCGGCTTTCTCCTTCGATTCGGATTCGTGTTATGGCGAAAGACCTATGTCCAATTACCGGGGCGACCCTATCCATTTGCTCTGGAAATATCGAGTATCGCCGCCCACCTGGCGCGAGGGCTGGGGTTCAGTTCGCCCTTTCTCATCGACACTGGGCCAACGGCTTGGGTTGCTCCGGTATATCCAATCCTGGTTGCAGCAGTCTTCAAGATCTTTGGCGTTTATTCAAACAGATCGGCGCTGGTGATTCTTGGATTGCAATGCATTATGGCAGCTGCTACCGGAATTGCCATATACGCACTGGGTAGGCGTACGTTCGGCGAGAAGATCGGAATCTGGGCTGCATGGATCTGGACGGTGAGCCCCATCTTCTTCAGATGGCCCACCTCGTGGATTTGGGATTTCGCGGCCAGCGGCCTGCTATTAACAACGACTCTGGTTCTAACCCTCGATGTCGCTGAGAAGGGAGAACGACAGCTTTGGCTTCAATTAGGTGGGTTATGGGGACTTACAGCTCTCACAAATCCCGCGTTGCTCAGCATTCTCCCCTTCAGCTTTCTCTACGCGATGCTGGCGAGCGATTACGATCGAGGTAAGCGGATTAGAAATGCTGCAATCTCAATGATCGTATGTCTGATGATCATCTCTCCATGGGCGATCAGGAATATGAAGGTGTTTGGTCATCCCATTGTTCTTCGTAGCAACTTTTGGTTTGAGTTTCATCTCGGGAACTACCATTATTCGAATGGAATGGGCTATGCCGGACTTCATCCTGGAGGGAACCCTCGGGAATTACGGAAATATGCTGAACTCGGTGAACAGGGCTACATTCAATCAGCCAAGAATGCAGCACTCAGCTTTGTTCGGAGTTACCCACGCGAGTTCATCGATCTCAGCCTTGATCGCACTCTTTGGTTTTGGGATGGTACTCCACTCCTCTATCAGGGAGAGGAATGGTGGCGACCGTGGAAATTCTGGCCTTTGTCTATTACCGCATGGGCAGGGATGATCTTTCTGCTCACTCGCAGACCCCGAGGCTGGCTACTCTATGCCGCATGCCTTGTGGCCTATCCGCTTCCCTATTATCTCGTTTACCCGATAGCGAAATACCGTTATGCGATTGAACCGGAGATGCTCTTGCTCTCGGTCTATTTGGCGAGTGTGCTCTGGTCGGAGTTTAGAATCCTTCGTCCGTCTGCGCAAAGGGAGGCTTAGAACGCGTGGACTATCTGATCGATTTCCCCATCAATAGACCATCTAGCTGCCCCGGATAATATCTCCGCAGTGTCTTCCAAACCGAGTAACCGTGCTTCTTATAGAAAGCGAGAGCCGGGCCATTGTTCACTGCTACCTCGAGAAATACTGAGCTACACCCCACGGACGCAAACTTTGCTTCAAGCGCCTTCATCAAATCCGATCCCAGACCGGCGCGACGAGCAGATGAATCTACGTCGAGAGTGATGACATGCCCGAACCCACGAGCTTCAGGATGGCCAAGGATGAATCCACATAGCCGTTTTTGTTCCCACGCTACCAGGCAGATAGCGGATTTGTGGCGCATGTAGTACGCAAGTTCCTGTCGCGAGTAAGCGATTTCCGGTGAAAAGCATTGTTGATCCAAAGCCCACAATTGCTCGAAATCTTCCGGACAGCAATTGCGCAACTCAGTCATCAAGAACTATTCGGGCTTTCCTTTTTGTATGAAAGGCAGTTTCTTCCAATCAGCAACGACGACATGCCCGTCATTGCGAAGCACATAGACCGCACCAGTGGGATCGTGCGGTATCGAATGGAGCAATCCGGAAGCGATTAGTTCTCTCCAGGACGACGGATGGTGCCCCGTGCGGCCGGCAAATTCTGAGACTACGGATTCCAGTTGGGGAATCTCCTGATCGACAACCAGAGACGCAAGATGAAGCTCAGCGTTTCTCTTGAGACCTTTGTCGGTCGATTCGTTGTAGATGTTTTGCCACATGTAACGTGCTGTCTCCAAACTGCCAGCTTCCGTGAGCATCTTCGCCGCCATCAGCTTTAGCCACGGGCGGGCGCCTGGGACCCTGGATCCTTCCTCGAACGTTTTGGCCGCCCCAAGATAGTCGTGCTGCCCGAGGTACTGTATGAATCCTAAAGTGAAATACAGATGCCACTCGTCGGGGTTGTTGCGAATACCTTTCCTGATGAGTGCTATAGCAGCGGCGTCGTCACCAGCGCCACTAGGCGGCGGTTGATCCAGAAATGTGGATCCCCACTCGTAAGCAACCACGAGATTAGGATCCAGAGTGGTCGTAATATCCAGTAAAGGTGCCAGCGCCTTGTATTCTGTCGAATCGCGCTGGTGTTGCCTGCCAAAGTACTGCACCACACGCATCCAGTAAATGTCGGCGAGCAGCCCTGAATAGCCAAGGCTGGCGCGTTTCACGAACTCCGGAGAGGACATAAACAAGACGTCTTCCATCGGCGAGAAGGGAAAAGCGTGCGCGATTCTGCCCACCAGAATGAAACTGGCTGTGATCGAAACGACGAGCACGGCCACAACCAGCATTGTCGAGCGGCGACTCATTTCAGATCCCGACGCGAAAAAATCAGTACAGCGCCGCTGATCGTCGCCGCGGCATACAGAGCCGTATACAGGGTGTTGTAACCAACAAGGCTTGCCGGTATGAGTTGATCGTGCGATACCCGTGTGATCACATTCAGCGAGGCAAGGTTAGGAACTACATAGGACGCAGCCCTCGCCAGCCAACGTTCGGGTCCATGGCCCATCGCAGCAAAGGCCCGAAGGTCTCCCGCGAAGGTACCCGCAACAAACATCGACAGAGCAAAAAGTGCCGAGAGCAATGGGGAAGAGAAAGACGAGAAAAACAATGCGAGCCCGATGATCACGACGAATTGCAGGAAAAGAAAGTAAATGGCGATGAGGATGTTGGCGTCAGCGCGACTAAAGCTTCGCGTCATTAGCAGTAATGCCAAATAGAAGCCGGTCGTCATCGCGGCAGTGTTGACGAGTAGAGTCCCGGCCAAGCCACAATACTTTCCAAAAATGAACTCGCCGCGTCCAACCGGACGAGAGAGCACCGGATACAGAGTGCGTCTTTCAATTTCTTTTGAAACGAGACTAATACCAACGAAGATCGAGATTACAATCCCGAAAATCGAAATCGCGCTCAGACTTAGATTGATAAGCAGCACGCGCTGAACGCCAATCGAGATCTCTCCCAATAATGGCGACATGGCCACGAGCAGCAAAGCAAAGAAAACCAGGTTGTAAAGCACCCGATCGCGTACCGCTTCCCTGAAGGTATTGAAGGCAATGGCTCGTATGCGGCTTGTCATCGCGGCACCTCAGCCGGCTCACCGAGCTTCTGCAGGAAATACTCTTCAAGAGATCCACCCACTGGATTCACGGAGATCAGCCTTGCAGACTGATTCTTGAGGGTCTCCAGAGCGGGCTGCAGTTGATCCTCGCTTACAGTTGAGCGTGCAACGTCTCCCGCTACGTGAGTCTCGTTCCCAAAGATCCGCATCGCAGGTATCGCCGACGTACCCTGCCAGACCACCTCGAACCGGCTACGATTCTTGGCTACAAGGTCAGGCACGACGCCAACACCGCGAAGTTCCCCCTTGTTTAGCACGGCAACCCGGTGACAGAGAGCTTCTGCGTCGGCCAAAATATGAGTGGAAAAAAAGACAGTCTTGCCTTCTCGGTTTAGCGACTGGATGAAATCTCGCATTTCCCGCCGCCCCAGCGGATCGAGTCCTGACATAGGCTCATCGAGAAACACCACTTCGGGCTCATGCAGTACTGCTTGGGCAATCCCAACGCGTTGTAGCATTCCTTTGGAGAACTTGCGTAGTTGGGTGCGCGCCTGCTCGGCCAGTCCCACTCGTTCCAAGAGTTTGGGAATCCGTGATTGCCGATCGGAAGCCGAAACACCCGAAAGCGTTCCATAGTAGTCGAGCAATTCGAGGGGAGTGAGATAATCGTAGAAGTACGGCTGCTCTGGAAGAAATCCAATCCTGGCCCGAACGGCAGGATCGCGCCACGGTTGGTTCAGGATTCGTGCTGTGCCGGCGGTCGGGAAAATCAGGCCCATCAAAAGCTTTAACGTCGTTGTCTTACCCGCACCGTTCGGTCCAAGAAAGCCGAAGACTTCCCCTTGTGGTATCTCAAGATGCAAACTCTTGAGGCCAACCTTCTGCTTCTTATGCCAAAACCCGACTTTGTAGATCTTTTCTAATCCAAGAATCTCGACGGCCAGCATATTTCCTATATTTGCAAATGTTGGAGGATAGCGTAAACCATCTTCGCTAACTCGGCGGAAGCTCTATATTGCCAGCGCAATGCGGAATATGACGATAACTACTAGAGTTCATTGGCGCCCTCAGGGATCAAGAGGTGAAGCGTTAAGGGCTCTAACAGTACTTTTTCCGCTGGGCCTCACCTGTATTTCCGAAGATTGGTTCCCTAATAAAGCAGGGGAACCCTTTGCGAGGGCTCCCCTGAACATCAGACTGAAAACAACTTACTACTGAAGCGGAGTGTCTGTGCTGGCGGCCGTTCCAGCAGGATTGAAGCGGATCACACCGCTCGCGTCTGCGTAGAAGTAGCGGTTGCCGGTTTGTCCTTGAGAAGCCGGATTGCCGTTCAGTGCGAAACTGATATTGGTGAAATTAGAGACAGCATCCGCTTGTGGCGTATACGCGAAGGTATATCCACTCTTCGGACTGCCTGTGGCAGCCCCGGCGAGAACCGCGTCAATTAGACAAGTTTGCGTCGAAGTCGGCAC